>CAZGKH010000082.1:0-12295 GCA_964525665.1 uncultured Anaerolineae bacterium
TACCAGGTGGTGACTCTGGCTGCCATCGTAGAGCGGGAAGCAGTGGTGGCGGAGGAACGCCCTGTTATAGCCGGCGTCTTCTTGAACCGACTGGAGGAGGGCATGAGCCTAGAGGCTGACTCCACGGTGCAGTACGCCTTGGGCTACCAGGAAGATGCGGACCAATGGTGGAAAACGCCTGTGACGCTGGAAGAGTTCGCCCAAGTTAACTCTCCCTACAATACGTACCTTCATCGAGGACTGCCTCCTGGCCCCATCTGCAATCCAGGGCTGGCCTCGATTCAAGCTGTCCTGGAGCCTGTGGAGAGCGATTATCTGTACTTCTTTGCCAAGGGTGACGGCTCCCACGCCTTCGCTAAAACTTTCGAGGAACATCTTCAGAACCAACAGAGGTATCAACAGTAGAATTTGGAGGTTAGAGGTTGGAATTTGGAGGTTTGAGGTTTGAGGTTGGAGGTTGGAATTTGGAGGTTGGTTTTCCAACTTCCAAATTCCAACGTTCAACTTCCAACCTCCAGCTTCCAAGTAGGTGCACGCTGGCGACAGGACGAGTTCCTCGCATGCTCAGCGTGCTTTTCATTTTGGGATGGCTGCTCAGCAGTTGCGCCGGGCTGGGCGGCAGCAGACCCGTGGTCAAGATCGGTCTGGTGGCTCCGTTTGAAGGGCTTCACCGACACCTGGGCTACGATGCGCTCTATGGCGTGAAGCTGGCAGTGCGAGAATGCGATGTAGCCGGCGGCGTAAGTGGTTATATGGTGGAACTAGTAGCCCTGGACGACGGCAACGATCCGACTCAGTCTCCGTTGCAGGCCAGGAAGATGAGCGTTGACACCGACGTCGTGGGTGTCATTGGCCATTTCTCCGATGGGATGGCCCTGGCTGCCCTGGATGAATACCATAGGGCGGGCTTGGCGCTGATCACGCCGGTTGCGGCGGACGCTGTGACGGAACGGGGCTACCATGAGGTTTTTCGTCTCTATGCTCGCAACGACCGTTTGGGGGCGGAGGCAGCCAGGTACGTTGTGGAGGAGCTGGGAATGCACCGCTTGGCTGTCCTGCGCGGCCGCGATGACCTGGCCGACGCTTTTGCCCAGGCGGTTGAAGGATTGGGGGCCGAGGTCGTTCTAGATGCTGGCGCCGGCAGCCAGACGTGGCTATCCGATCTCAAGGCGGTCTCGCCTGAGCTGGTGTTTTTCAGTGGGGGAGCGGTTGAGGGAGCGGAACTGGCAATGCAGGCGCGAAAAGCTGGCCTTGGAGCGACTTTCATGGGGGGGAGTGGGCTGGACGGCTCCCAGTTGGAGCAGATCGGAGGAGAGGCTGTTGAGGGGACGCTTTACATAACTGCCGTGCCGCAGATCGGTAAGGACGCGGATTTCGTGGCGGGCTATCAGGCCCTAGCTGGCAGCCTGCCTGGTCCCCAGGCGGTCGTGGCCTACGATGCCACTCGTGTTCTGTTGGAGGCTTTGGAGAAGGCTATCAAGGAGCAGGGGAGACCTTCCAGGGAAGCTGTCGTCGTTGAGCTGCATGCTCTTCAAGACTACCCAGGTTTGATCGGCCCTATCACTTTCGACAGCAATGGCGATTTGGTGGATCCGAAAACTTACGTTTACCGCGTTGAGTTCTGAGCCGTGGGTTCTGAGCTGATGATCTCGTGTACGAGAGGGGGGCGGTTCACAGGTTCATCGCTCCAGGAGTAGGCATCTAGGAGCCTCCGACTGGCATCGGTTAGCTTCTGTTTGTCATTAGCATGGATAGTCAGCAGCGGCTCGTCTTGTTTGACATAATCTCCAATCTTCTTAGCCAAGACTATGCCCACGGCGTGATCGATTGAATCTCCCTTGCGGGCTCGGCCGCCGCCGAGAAGGCTCGCTGTCAGACCAACCTCCATAGCGTCAAGGCCGGCTACGTAACCGGAGCGGGGGGAGGGCAGAGGCTCGATAAAGGTAGCCTGGGGTAGCAGGGAAGGGTCGTTGATGTAAGCCTCATCGCCTTGCTGACCTACGATCCAGTCGCGGAACTTACGCCAGGCGTGACCGCTGTCCAACTCGTGCTGCAGCAATTCTCTAGCCTCTTGAGCATCTCCTGCACGGTCGGCCAGGATTATCATTTGGCTGGCGATGATCAGGCAGTGCTCGATAAAATCGGCAGGGCCGTGACCATGAAGGGTGGCGATGGCCTCTTTGAGTTCCAGGGCATTGCCCACAGCCAGACCGAGGGGCTGGTTCATATCCGAGATGACTGCTGCCACGCGGCGATCCAATGCCTGGCCGATATCGGTCATCGCATGAGCCAGCGTTGTTGCCTCTTCCTTGGTGTGCATGAAGGCCCCGAGGCCTACCTTAACATCCAGAACGATGGCGTTGGCGCCGCTGGCGATTTTTTTGCTCATGATGGAGCTGGCGATGAGGGAGATGTTGCTCACAGTGGCTGTCACATCGCGCAAGGCGTAGAGCTTGCCATCGGCTGGGACCATATCGGCTGTTTGCCCGACCACGACAATGCCGCAATCGCGTAGGGTGGTCATGAATTCTTCGGTGGAAAGGTTGGCCTGGAAGCCGGGGATGGACTCCAGCTTATCCAGGGTTCCTCCGCTGAACCCCAAGCCTCGCCCCGATATCTTGCCTACGGGCAACCCTGTGGCTGCTACTAGCGGGGCAACCACCAAAGTGGTCTTGTCGCCCACACCGCCAGTAGAATGTTTGTCAACCACAAAGGGGGCAACGGGCGAGAGATCCATCATCTTACCTGAGCGGGCCATAGACATAGTGATATTAACGGTCTCTTGCTTGCTCATTCCTCTCATGTAGATGGCCATTAGCAGGGATGCCGCCTGATAGTCGGGTATCTCTCCGCGAGTGAAGCCCTGGACGAAGAAATCAATCTCTTCGGCAGTGAGGGTGTTATTGTCTCGTTTCTTGGCGATGATGTCAACTGCGCGCATTTGGGGGGCTCCTTCTGGGGTATGGGGGGCGCTGCCACGAGGTGATCAGCGCGAGGCGGCGAGCCGAGATTATCCCAGCCATTGATGTCATGAAAAACATCTTATATTATAGCATAGTAGTATGAAACGTGTCAATTTGTCGGTTCTGGTGAAAGCCATTATAATGGGTAGCAATATTTGACAGGAGGGGCGAGATGGAAGCAGATATGATTCTGTTAAATGGCACTGTGATCACCATGAATAATGACTTGGAGGTGTTTCCACAGGGAGCGGTGGTCATAAAAGATAGCCAAATCGTCGCAGTTGGAGCCGCGGCTGATTTGAGCGAAGAATACGAGGTGGGGCAGAGCATTGATTGTAGTGGGCAGGTAGTGATGCCTGGCTTGATCAATGCTCACACGCACGTACCCATGAGCCTGCTTAGGGGATTGGCCGATGATTTGCGGCTAGATGTCTGGCTTTATGGCTACATGTTGCCTGTCGAGAAGGAATTTATAAATGAGGAATCCTGTTATTATGGCACCTTGCTGTCTTGTGCGGAGATGATTCGCTCGGGCGTGACCTGTTTTGCCGATATGTATTATTTTGAGGACGTGGTAGCTAGAGCAGCACAAGAAGCGGGTATGAGGGCGGTCTGCGCTGAGACGGTTATGAAGCTGCCTACTCCTGATGCGACTAGCTACGATGAGAGTTTAGAATACTGCAGGAGTTTCATTGCTGGCTGGAAAGGGCACGAGCTGATCGTGCCTGCCGTTGGCCCACATTCGCCTTATTCGTGCACCCCAGAGATTTTAAGAGAGACCGCTCGTTTGGCTCAAGAAAACGATGTGCCCTTGCTTATCCACGTGGCGGAGACGGAGGTGGGGGTAGAGGGTACCCAGCAGCTTTATGGGTGTGCACCGGCTTTTTGCCTGGACGATTTCGGCGTGCTGGATGGCAAAGCTGTGGCTATCCATAGCGTGCATTTAACTGGAGAAGAGATGGAGCTGCTAAGGCAAAAAGGTGTTGGGGTAGTGCACTGTCCGACCAGCAATTTGAAACTCGCCAGTGGCGTGGCGCCGGTGGATCGCATGTTGGATCTTGGTTTGAATGTAGGTGTCGGCACTGATGGCCCGGCTAGCAACAATGACCAAGATATGTTTGAAGAGGTGCGCCTGGCAGCTCTCTTGGCCAAAGGTGTTACAGGTAATCCCAAAGCTGTGCCGGCCCGAACTGCTCTGACCATGGCTACCATCGGAGGAGCGCGGGCTTTACACCTAGATAACATTACAGGCTCAATTGAGGTGGGCAAACAAGCCGATTTGGCCGTAGTAGATTTGGATGTCCTTCATGTTACTCCTAAGTTCAACCTGTCGGGCGACAATATCTATTCGCGAGTAATTTATGCTGCCAAGAGTGCCGATGTACGGCATGTTTTGGTGAGTGGGCGCTTGTTGATGAGAGATAGAGAGCTCCTGACGGTAGATGCAGAGATGGTCGCAACCGAGGCTCAACGCATCGCTGATCGGGTCAACGCTTTCATGATGCGGAGAGAGGAAAGCCTGGTGGATAAGTTGGTGGCTATTGGGGGGGTGGAGTGGGAGGAAACATTTGAGGTGCAAGTCAAGGGGACGGTGGAGGATGAATCTGCTGTTAGGGAAGGGTTAGCTCACCCGGACATTTCCGCTGTGTGGCAGCCATCGGTACGAGATCAGTACGACGCCTACTTGCTTTTTGCCGACGCGAGTCAGGGATGCATTCGCCATCGTGAGGATAACGTGATGCGAGAAGAGGGTGGAGTCCCAGAGTCCATACGTACTTTGACACTAACCGGATCCGGTAGCGAGCAGGAGTTTGACAATTCTGTTCTTCTCTCTCGCTCTCGCTTCACTTCCCAAGCCGATCGGACCCTTCGTTTTTATAGTGAGTATTTTCAGCCTGCCAGTGTAAAGGAGGTTCACAAGCACCGACAGCGTTGGCATATCCGGTACAAGGGAGTGCATTTCGCTATCAATCTTGACCGCTTGACTAAGCCACCCTATGAGGGGGCCTTTCTAGAGATCAAGAGTCGTACCTGGTCCAAAAAAGATGCTGAGCATAAAGCGTTGTTGATAGGGGAGCTACTGGGTGTGTTTAGAGTAGATCGGGCGAGCTTGTTGAAGCAGGACTACGTGGATTTTTAGTACCCCTGGACACTCTTCGCGTAGCCAAGCCCACTTCGCTCTCCAACTTTCTCGGTGGGTTCTAAAAGGAAAAATTGGCTACGCGAAGTGATCGGTGGGGTCGGGATAGAGAATTAGGAGCAGGGGAGGGGAACAGAGGCGCCAGCTAGGCCACGAAGCGACCAAGTCAATATTCAGCAAACAAAATGCCTGCAGGGAATCCCTACAGGCATTCAGCTTGGTGGAGATGGCGGGAATCGAACCCGCGTCCAGAGAGTTCGCCCAAGGATATGCTACAAGCTTAGTCGGTCTTTTGTTTTTCGCCTAGGCCAACCCCAACCGACAAGGTTCGGCTTAAGCTAGCCAATTCAAGGTTTGACACCTTGACTTTGATGCTCTGTATCGGCGTCCAGAACACCGCATCCCGATTTCTATGGCATCTGATCCAGACCTGTCGGGAGAAGATCCGGTCAGACGTGGCTGCTCTTAAGCAGCCAGGGCGAGTTGAGGTTCGCCTGTTATCTTTAGTTGCCCTTGTTTAGCGAGGGTAGGGCGCCTCGGCTTGCAATCCCTGGCCATCTGTCCCTGTCGAAACCTTTCATCCCCAAACACAGTCAGATTATAACACATCTCTGAATTATTTGCAACTACAGCAGGTTGTCATAATCCCTTGTTGCGTCCGGCCAGTGTACGCTCCACTTCCCGTTGGGCATCGCGCTCGCGGATGGCCTGGCGCTTGTCGTAGAGCCTCTTGCCCCTGGCCAAGGCGATCTCCACCTTAGCCCACTTATTGTTCTTGAGATAGACGCGCAGGGGAACGATAGTGTAACCCTTCTCCAGCACTTTGCCCTGCAAACGGCTGATCTCGCGGCGTTGCATCAGTAGCTTGCGGGAGCGTTTGGGCTCGTGGCCGCTGCGCCCTGCTTGTTTGTAGGGGGCGATATGAGTGTCTATCAACCAAAGCTCGCCGCCCCTGATCTGGACATAACTATCGCGCAGGTTGACACGACCAGCTCGGACTGACTTAATCTCCGTACCGGTGAGGACAATCCCAGCCTCGTGGGTCTCGTCAATGAAGTAATCGTGCCGCGCCTTGCGGTTAGTGGCGACCGTCTTACCTTTACCTTTCACTTGTCAACCCCTGCAAATACTCGATTGCGCGCTGCAGTTGTGGATCACGACCGGCCTCAATGTCTTCGTCGGTCATGTCCACCTGGATGTCGGGGGCAAGCCCCTCCCCGTGAATGGCCCGACCATTGGGTGTAAACCAACGAGCGATGGTAACCCGCAATTCAGAGCCATCGCTGAGGTAATGGGAAAGCTGGACCGACCCCTTGCCCAAAGTTTGCTCTCCAATCAGTACTCCCCGACCAGTGTCCTGAATAGCACCGGCCACGATCTCCGAAGCGCTAGCACTGCCGCCGTTGACCAGAACCACCAATGGCATATCTGCATCAGTAGCCAGCCCACCTCTCTGAGCAGGGTAATCCCTGTCCTCGTCATCCTTGAACTTCTCCACAAGGATAGGGCCCTCACCAACGAATTGACTTCCGATTTCCACAGATACGTTCAAATAGCCCCCCGGATTGTCACGCAGATCAAAGATCAGGCCCCTTGGCTTCTCAGCAAGCAGGGATTGCAAATGCATCTTGAGCTTAGCCGTAGCTTGAGCGTTGAATTCAGAGAGTTTGAGATACGCGATATCGTCATCCAGCATCTTGGATTCCACGACGGACATCTCGATCTTCTCGCGGACTACTTCGACGACGAAGGGTTCTGCAACCCCCTGTCGCTTTATCATCAGGTGAGCCACGCTGCCAGCCGGTCCTCGAATCAGGGCCACTGCCTCGAAGATGCCCATATCTTCAATTACCCTGTCGTCTACAGCGAGGACTATGTCGCCCGGCTTAAGACCAGCTCGCGCCGCTGGCTTGCCCTCGAAGGTTTGGACAATCTCCAATTGCCCGTTGTCATTCATGTTGACTACAGCACCGATGCCCTCAAAAGAACCTGACATATCCTCTCTGACAACGGCTGCCAGATCGGGCTCCAGGAAAGCAGTGTATTGGTCATCAAGATTACCTATTACTCCCCGCACAGCACTATAGGGCATCTCCTGATCATCAGGTAAGTCACCGTAGAACTCGCGCTCCAAAATATGCCAGACCTCCCAGAAGACACGAAAGTCTTCCTGCTCACTGGTGGTTGGTTCCACAGATACAGTGACAGGCTCGTCGGGCACCAGAGAGCCCCTGGCCACAAAGCCCGCTAGAAAGGCCACACTGGTAATTATAGTCACCAGCACAGCTACAACCATCAATTTGAGACAACCGCGTAGCACCTTAGACATCTGCTTTACTCCTTAACTCGACATAACTTCGGTAGGGGAGGGGTTAGAATAGCCACTCGTCCTGATTTACGTAATTCTCGATGCCCTGAGAAGCTCTTTCGAATGAAGAACCTGGTTGCTCTAGCTTTGCCCAAAGTCCAGGTGGAAAGCCCTTTAATCAACAACTCAGTGTGATAAAACGCCGACTCGGCCCCACATTGCTAGTGGGAACTTGGTTTTCAATTCTGATTATACATAACATACATAGTCTGAAGTTCGAAATGGCCTCAAGATTTCACGTGGAGAGTCAAACCAAACAGTGACGAAAAGCCTTCAAGAACCTGGCTGGCAAGCGTCCCTCCAAAATGGTACCTTCGAAGCTGTGCTCCTCTCGCTCCACCAGGCCCCAGCGATAGAAGAGCGAGACCAGTTCGCCTTCCTGGTAAGGTATACAAGCCTTGATGGCCACCAAACGCTTATTGAGAACGGCCTCAATACGATCCAGCAACTGCTCCAGACCTATTCCTTGCTTAGCTGAAATAGCCCGGCTGTTCGAAAACTCCTGAAGCATGCGCTGAACATGGTCAGGATTATTCAGCCGATCAACTTTGTTGAGAGCTACTACCACTGGGATATCTGTAGCCTCCAGGTCCTTCAGGGTAGATTCCACTACCCTACTTTGAAGCAACGCCGCAGAGTGTGTTATGTCAACAACATGCAAGAGGATGTCTGCGTCGTTGATTTCCTCTAGGGTGGCTCGAAAGGCGGCTATCAACTCGGTGGGAAGCTTTTGGATAAAGCCCACGGTATCTGTGAAGAGCGCCGCCTGGCCTTTCGGCAATACTACCCGTCTCGTTGTGGGATCCAAAGTGGCAAAGAGTTTATCCTCCACCAACACCTCAGCCCCGGAGATAGCGTTGAGCAAAGTTGACTTGCCCGCGTTGGTGTAGCCCACAATTGCTATCACAGGGATGGCTGCTAGGCGACGCTGACGGCGGTAAAGACGGCGTTGAGTCCGTACCTGCTCCAGTTCTTGCTTGAGTTGAGAGATGCGCTCTCTGACGCGGCGGCGGTCTACCTCAAGCTGCCTCTCGCCTGGTCCTCGAAGGCCCACGCCGCCAGCGCCGCCTCGAGCCGCCCCACCTCCTGCCTGGCGAGCCAGGTGAGTCCACATGCGCGTCAAGCGCGGCAAGCGATACTCATGCTGGGCCAGCTCTACCTGCAATTGGCCCTCCCTGGTATGGGCATGCTGGGCAAAGATGTCCAGGATCAGCGAAGTGCGACTCAGTACTTTAACATCCCAGGTCTCTTCCAGCTCGCGCTGCTGTCGCGGCGAAAGCTCGTCGTCGAAAATGATCAGATCACAACATAGCTCTTCCTTGAGCTCTCCAACCTCTTCTACTTTGCCTTTGCCAATGTAGGTGGCTGAGTTTATGCTAGCCAGATTCTGAAATACCTGTCCAACTACCTCCACGCCGGCCGTACTGGCCAACTGAGCCAATTCCGCCAGCGAGTCCTCCATGGCCCAACCTCTACGATCGTTTTTCAGTTTCACTCCCACTAGCAAAGCTCGTTCGGGAGCCAAGTCGGTAAATTCTATTTCCCTGTTGATGGTCATCCCTCCATATCCAGTAATGATTTTACATCCGACACTGCAATCTCTGCCAGGCTATCTATCACGAGGTCTGCTTGGCCCATATCAGTTTGGCCAACTCCAATGCATCTCATCCCCGCTGCTTTAGCTGCCTCGATGCCTGCGACCGCGTCTTCAAAAACCACGCATTTTTCAGGCTCTACGTCGCACCGCTGAGCTGCCAAGAGAAACACCCCGGGATCGGGCTTGCCCCTCTCTACGTCTTCCGCAGTCACCACAGCATCTAGCTGATTCGTGATGCCTAACTCATCGAGTATCAACTCCACATTCTCTTGAGGCGCTGAAGTGCCGACGGCTACCTTTAGTGAATTTTTCCTGATCTCCTTGAGCAAGGGAATAAAACCCGGCGCTGCCTTCACCTTTCCTCGTACGAGACTGCGATAGTATTTCTCTTTCTTATGGCCTAGCTCCTCTACCTGATGCTCTGAAAGCTCATCGCCCAGGATATGCCGCAATATCTCCCGATTGCGCTTGCCGAAAGTAACTCGAAACTCCTCTTCATTGAGCTCATACCCTATCTCGGCCAATAGCCTCCTCCAGGCAGCGAAATGCTGTGGAGCAGTGTCTACTATCACCCCATCCATATCGAAAACTACCGCGCCATCTATCTCTTTGACCATAAATCTCTGTCCTGTTCGTCAAGCTGCCTTAACCATCTCCCTTGACTTCGCATAGCCTCCTTTTCATACTAGAAACAAAAAGAATCAAAAACCGCGCGTGGGTATGGCTACGCGAAGAAACCGTCAGGCAAACCGCTTCCCTGTAATACTACCACGAATTTCAACAAACGTCAAAAAACGCCGGCAACCCAACCTTGTGGAAAATCCAGAGTAGTGGTATAATGTATCACGCTATCCAGTCTACCAGAAAAAGAAGGAGAAACAAGCATGACAGCAGAGCAATTTGAAGGTGCAAATGAAAAGCAGCCAACCAACATCAGAGAATTAGAACCGCGTATGAGGCTAAGAGGAAAAGTAGTCAAAACAGTGCTCTCCGGCGCTTTCGTGGACATCGGCGTAGGCCAAGACGGATGGGTGCACATCTCTCAGTTGAGCAAGGATCCAGTCAACAGAGTCACAGAGATCGTAGAGGCAGGCGATGAGGTAACGGTCTGGGTCAAGAAAGTGGACCACAGAAGAGGGCGCATCAACCTGACTATGATAGAGCAGCCCGCGAGAGTCTTTGACGACTTGAAACCCGGCATGATCATCAAGGGCAAAGTGACGCGCTTGGCCCGCTTCGGCGCCTTTGTAGATGTCGGCGTGGGCCGCGATGGACTAGTACACGTCAGCGAGCTAGCCTCAGGCTTCGTGGACAACCCGTCTGAGATAGTATCGGTGGGCGAAGAGGTAGAGGTAAAAGTGTTAAGCATTGACGCTAGAAAGCGCCAGATCGAGCTGGGCATGAAAGAGATACCTCTGGACATTGGCGACCAAGACGATGAGGAGCCTATACCCACAATCATGGAATTGGCACTCAAGGAAGCTTTTCATCAACAAGAGGGCGAAGAAGAGGCCACAAAAGGCAAGAAGACAAAGGGGGACCACCATAAGAAGGCCCCCCAGAGCGAACAAAGCGACATCATTGCCAGAACGCTGCGCAGCCACAGCGGTTAATCCCGCCTCACTTCCCTATCAACTAAGAAACTTCTTCTCCAACAAATCTACGATTCCCCCGGCGTCGTCAAGGCCAAACTGGGGGACGTCCAGATCAAAAGGCTGGTCAGAGACAATGGCCACCAGTTCATCTGGGGCACATAGAAGCCCCCCTCCCCTCTCCCGACGCGAGACCTCGATTTTGGGAGCATCTCCTCGCTTATAACCCTCAGTCAGAATTATGTCAATATCGTTCAACAAAGCGGCGATTTCACTCAACGCCATCTCCCTTTCCAAGCGCTTGATAAGAGCCAACCTTTGGGGCGAAGCAATCACCACACTATCACTTCCCGCCTGAGCGAGTCGCCAACTGTCCTTCCCAGGCCGGTCTATCTCAAAGCCGTGAACATCGTGCTTGATGGTGGCTACGCGAAGACCACGCCGCTTCAACTCAGCGATCAGCTTCTCCAGGAAGGTTGTCTTCCCGACCCCGGACTTGCCAACTACAGAAATAATAGGAATCATCACAGCTACTCACTCGCTTCAGCAGGCTCAGTACAAGTAACGTTTTCTGGCCAATCTAGCATCTGCACCATCACCCGTTCCCCCGCCCTCTTATGCCTGATGCCTTCGGGTATGATAACCAGGCCATTGGCTTTCACCATAGACATGAGGATACCAGAGCCCTGGGGGCCGGCGACCGAAGCATAATACTCTCCGTCGCGCTCAGTGATCACCGCTCGCTTGAAATTGCGTCGCCCACTGCTCGCCACATCTTCCTCCAAAACAGCCTCCACCGTCGGCTTGCGCAGGCGCGTTTTGCCCAGCATCTTGAGGATAGCTGGCCGGGCGAACTGTTCAAACGAAACCATAGCCGACACGGGATTGCCCGGTAAGCCCAGGACGGGGACGCCCTGGATCACACCGAAAGCCAAAGGCTTGCCGGGTTTAATCCGCACCTGCCAAAAGTGCATCTTCCCCTCAGCACTCAACACGTCCTTGACCACGTCGTAGTCGCCCACCGACACGCCGGCCGAGGTGAGAAACAGATCAACCTGCTGAGCGAGACCTTCACGGATCTTGGCCGTCAGTTCCTCCACGTCATCGCGTGCTATCCCCAGGCAGACGGGGATACCACCATAGCGCCGCACCAGCGCCGCGTTCGAGTATTCATTGGAGTTGCGAATCTTGCCTGGAGTTAGCGGCTCATCAATGGCAACGAGCTCGTCGCCGGTAGCCAAGATAGCCACTCGTGGCTGGCGGATCACCCAAACTCTGGCCCTTCCCAAGGAGGCCAACACGCCGATCTCCTGAGCGCGCAGAATCGTGCCCTCTGCCAGAACCAACTCCCCTTCCCTGATGTCCTCCCCCGCTGGTCGGACGTTCTCCCTTATGACAACCTGATTGAAGACCTCAATCTGATCGCCCACCCTTGGTCCCGAGGCCCAAGGACTCAGGGCCCTCTTGCCCGCTGACAATGCCTCGCTAGTCTCCTCGAACCGCACCACAGCATCGGCGCCGGCGGGAAGCGTCGCCCCAGTCATGATGCGGATGGCTGTGCCTGGCTCCCCGACCAGGTCCGTGGTGTAGCCCGCCGCGAGATCCCCCATCACTCGCCAGGTGATTGGAGCGTCG
>CAZGKH010000083.1:0-12222 GCA_964525665.1 uncultured Anaerolineae bacterium
CTTCGACAACCCTTCGATAGAGCTCAGGACAGGTTTCACGAATTAACACGAAAAAGAAAGAATTAGTGAAAATTCGTGTAACTCGTGGCAAAAAGCCTTTTGGTTCTGGCTTGTCCAGGTTAGGCAGGCGCCAACGAAGATAGAAGAGCCGAAGTCCTCTGGCCCTCTAGCTCCTGGCGGATGATCCCGCTCATGGCCTCGGCTACCTGGGGATCCCACTGAGCGCCCTTGTATCGTTCCAGTTCCCGCAGGGCCGTCTTGAGAGGTAAAGCCCGACGATATGGGCGGTCGCTGGTCATGGCGTCGAAAGCATCGGCCACAGAGATGATCTTGGCTCCAATGGGTATGGAGTTGTTCTCTATCCCCTTCGGGTATCCCTGGCCATCGCAGCGCTCGTGATGGTAAAGGATAAGCTCCTGCCCGGAGCGGAAGAAGGGGAACCGGCTTACAATACTGGCCCCTATTTCCGGGTGCTTCCTCATCATCTCCCATTCGGACTCGCTCAGCGCTGCGGGCTTGCTCAGAGCAGAGGCGTCAACCCCAATCTTGCCCAAATCGTGAACGCGGGCGGCTGACTCGATGGTATCCACCACGTCCTCAGGTAGATCCATTTTGACGGCCAGCTCGCGGGCATATTTGGCCACCCTTTGGGAATGTTGGAAGGTGTAGGGGTCACGCATGTCAATGGTGTCAGCCAGGGCCTCTACTGCCTCCTTGGTTTGAAATCGCAACAACGAGTTGTTCTTGAAGGAGATGTAGATGAGGGCCACGGGGATGACCATCAGGCACAAGGCCCAGGGGCTTATCTGAGCCACCAAAGCAGCAAGCGGCCCCATTACGTAAAGGGCCGCATGCTGAGGGAGATCGTAACTGTTATAGCCCATCCACACCCTTATGAGGCTGCGCTGGGTTTGCAGGGCCACCACCCCGGCCACCAGCAGACCATTGACCACGTGCATGGTGAGGGCTACTCCCACCAGGGTCAACAGGCCGCTGGGCGAATTGATGACCCAGGTGAGAGGCTCTGAGGCCAGCCTATAATAGAAAAAACCCCCCAGGCCAGTGTAAAGCGCGGTCTGAGCCACATCGAACAGCGTGTGGCCCCACTTCTTCTGCAGGAAGACCTGATAGGAGATGAACTTCCCCAGGGCGCATATGACTATGGCTGCGGGGGGTGGGAACAGCAAGGTGACGGCGAAGATGGCCGTGGTATCCACCGCTATCTTGTTCTTGGGTGGCATGTGCACCGGGAAGCTGGCGGAGGCAGCGATGGCAGCCACGAACAGGCCAGCCAGGAGAGGTTGCTCTATGATTACGTTCAATCCCCCAAGGTTAGCCGCCCAGGCGAAGAGGGCCACCGCTGCTAGAGCAATACCTACGATGTAGGTGCGTACAGGTGTCGAGAAGTCTCGCATAGAGGAGTCCTCCTTCCGAGTGAAGATTTAGCTAGAAGACGGGCCGTCAGACGATCTTAATCATCGTCATGATGATCGCCATCATCGTCATCAGGCCATTTTACTTTCACCTCTGCCCCACGCTTCACCCACTCGTTGGTCCAACCCTCTTTGCTCTCATGAACACCGGGGGCCTTGATCTCTACCATCACCCGTAGCTTTTCATTGGCGGGGACCTTCACTTTCACCTCGACCTTGACCGGCTTCCCGGCCTTGGCCTTCCCTTTATGCTCGATGGTCACCTTTTCTGGGCCATTGTCGAAACTGTCACCGTAGGAGGTGACAACGGCATCAACACTCTTGGGGACCTTCACCTTCACGTGCACGGGACCATTGACCAGGCCCACGTCTTCCTTCGGGACCCAGACGATCACGTTAACCGTGGTCCCGCCTATGTCGAGGACAGGGTCGTCCGGGCACCAATTGAAGGACGCGTAGGCCACGGTGCTACCCAGGACCAAGACCAGCAGCAGAGCTAAGGTGGTGGTGGCTGACATCTTTTTCATGATAGACTTGACCTCCCTTTCTCTATCACTACGAGCGCGTTACACGCCCTTTGCTAAACTCCAAACAGATTTTTGTAACTAAGAATATTATACCATAAAACAACCCTTTTGTGGGTTACGGGAACCTTACAAGAGGGTTGTAATACGCGTAGAACGAATTGTGAAGAAAATTGCGAATATACTATAAAATCACTTAAAACGAGTACGCAAGGGTTGCGAAAGGGGAGAATGAATTGCGAGCTACTCCATGGCGCGCTCGCGCTACTCATTGGGGAAGAAACTGATCTTTTGATCGCCGAGGTCTCCAACCGAGGCGGAGGGAACTCGGTCGGAGAACTACGTCCATCGAGATTTGTTTCTTAAGTAGGCCCACAGAGCCGAAGCAATCCCCACCTGTGCAGAGGGAGACTGCTTCGTCGCTGGCGCTCCTCGCAGTGACAGGGTGACGTCCTTAGTAGAGCGCCTGTGGCTCGCTAGTCTCTTTGCATGGTTCGCCTCTCGAAGAGATAACCTATACCCCGCACGTTGTGGATATACTCCGGGGCTCCAGGCTCCGTCACCAGCTTTTGCCGGAGACGTGTGATATGGGGGCGGATAAGGTAGCGAGCATCCCTCTCATCCAGTTCGTAGCCTTGGGCCTGGCGCACCAGTTCCTGGCAGCTAAGCACCTGGCCGGCGTTGCGTGTCAGGCAAAACAGGATGTCGAACTCTGTGGGGGTCAGCTCAATGAGCCGGTCGCTAATGGTTACCACGTGCTCGATTGGATTAACGGTCAGTTCCCGTATCGTCAATACCTCGGCGTCAGAGTACGTTACCGGAGAAACATCAACCTCGGCTGCGTCTGCCTGGAGAGCGGAAGAAGCCAGCAATTGACGGCTGGTTTCCAGATACTCCTGCAGGCTTTCGGACATTGTCTCAAGCAATCTCTCGATGCGTTTGAGATATGCCAGTGCCTCTTTGGCTACCAGCAACATCTCTTCTTCGCCCATCCTGCCCTTTGCACTCCCGGTGGTGAACTTGATACCCCGTCTTTGAGAAGCAGCCATAGTATACTACAACTCCTCGATATACACAAGCAGATCACTGCAGAACGCCGAGAAACAGAGCAAATTGCCTGCAAACATGATTCCTCGGAGGGCATGGCGTGAGAAAGTACAAGAGCCACCAGATTGACGTCCCGGTGGCTCATTATGTCGGGTGAACTTGCCAGCTATTTGACGGGATGCATGTCATTGGAAAAGATCACTTCATTTGACACCAAAACGCAAGCTGTCGAGCATGGCTTCAAAGACCGGCCAATTCTGATCCCACCTGTCAAGAGGGGCATCGGCAACAAAGGCATAGCTCAGGTCGTCGCCCACTATCCCGGCCAAGTAGACCTTGTGCCTGAAGCCAGAGGTAGCACGGGCATACTCAGCGAGGGTCCGCCGCCCTTGCCGCTTACCGAGGGTCACTGTCTCGGCCTCACCCACCTGCCAGTCCTTTTTGGCCTCTCCGCCTAACGCTTGAATCAGAAGCAGCACTTCATTTAGAACCTGGTCGGCGTCTTGACCTTCGGTCGATCCGGAGAGAACGGTTAGCTCAGGCGCGTTCTCTTCCACCGTCTCTCTGAAGATCATGGCATTGAGGCCTTCCAAGATCGTCCTCTCCATTATCCACTCCTCAGGATACTGAATGGATAAGTTCGCCTCCTCAATAGAGTAGATTTGAATGCCTGCCGGCGTGGTCGGCATAGGTGTAGGTATCGAAGTCACAACTGTCGGCGCAGTCGTACAGGAGAGCATCAAAACCATAAGCGCCACCAAGCTCAAAACCGAGGTTCTTCGAATCATAGCCCTCATTCCTCGCTTGACGAGCAAGTGCTACCAGCACTCCGAGTAGCCGCACGAGCGGCAGACAACGCACCCCTCGCTGGGCTCCAGGATCTCGCCACACTCGGGGCACTCGGGCGAGATGTCTGGCATGCCCTTGACGATGACCTTTGCCTTCCGCGGTGAGCCCAGTCGAACCGTTGGATTGCCAACGTGGCCCCCAATGTAGCGCTCAATGGATTTGGCTATGGCATCGGAGCAAGAGAGGGCGGAGCCGCCGTTGTGCCAGGAGGGCGAAGGACAGCGAATACCCTTGAGCTGCCTGATGATGGCTTCGGTCTCAATGCCGCTTCTCAGGGCCAGGGAGATGAGCCGGCCAATGGCCTCAGACTGAGAGGCCGTACAACCACCGCTCTTCCCCATGTGTAGGAAAACCTCGCACAGTCCCTCGTGGTCCTCATTGATCGTCATGTACAAAGTGCGATTGCAGCCCAGAGGTATCTTTTCGGTCGCCCCTTTGGTCATCACCGGCCGTGGCCGAGGCGCCAGCACTCCCCTGTCAGACTTAGGCTTCGCTGAGTCCGGCGAGCCCTGTCGAGCCGCACCCCTGTTCAACACCTGCTCCTGGCGACTGCCGTCTCGATAAATGGTCAACCCCTTGCAACCCAATTGATAGGCCAAGAGGTAGGCCGCGGTGATATCCTCTCTGCTGGCGCCGTTGGGAAAATTGGCCGTCTTGGAAACTGCATTGTCCACATAGCGTTGGAAGGCGGCCTGCATGCGAATGTGCCATTCCGGTGCAATGTCGTGAGCGGTGGCGAATATCCTGCGCACATCGGCCGGGATCGCGTCCAAATCCTGGATGCCGCCTCGCTGGCCGACCTCTCGCATCAACTCAGCACTGTAGAAGCCTCGCTCTCTGGCCAACCTCTCGAAGAAGGGATTCACCTGAGTCAATTCGCCTTCGTCCAGAACATGGCGCCGGGTGTAGGCCAGGGCAAAAAGAGGCTCGATGCCGCTGGACGCGCCAGCTATGATGCTGATGGACCCAGTGGGAGCGATGGTGGTGGTGGTGGCGTTGCGGACGCCTCGCTCTTTGATGCACTCCTTCAATCCCACCCAATCGAAGGCAGGGGCATCGGCCAGGCATCGAGGCAGGTTGCGGCTTTCCACATCCAGCGGCTTCGGCAAGGGAAGCGCGCCTTGAGTGTAGATGGATTCATCAAAGGCCGGGAAACTCCCCCGCAAGGCGACCAAGTCACAAGATGCCTCCTTGCTCCAGTAGTTGATAGCCTCCATCACCTTTTCAGCCACGGCCTCCGCTTCTTCCGAATCGTAGGGGATGCCCAGTTGAATGAGCATGTCTGCAAAGCCCATCACCCCCAGCCCGACCTTGCGGGTACTGAGGGTGGCCTCCTCAATCTCCAGCAGCGGGAACTTGTTGGCAGTGATGACGTTGTCCAAGAAGCGGGCGGCCAACTTCACCACGCGCTCCAGCTTTTCCCAGTTGATACCGCCCTCAGGGGTGAACATTCTGGAGAGGTTTATGGAGCCAAGGTTGCAAGACTCGTGGGGAAGCAGGATCTGCTCACCACATGGATTGGTGGATTCGTATGGCCCCAAGGCTGGCGTAGGGTTGAAGTCATTCATGCGGTCGAGGAAGATGATGCCTGGCTCGCCGTTTCTCCAGCCCCCCTCCACAATCTTGTCGAAGACCTCTCGCGCCATCCAACGACCAGCCACCATGCCTGTGTGGGGGTTGATGCGCTCGTACTCACTATCCTCCGCCAGGGCCTGCATGAACTCCTCAGTGATGGCCACGGAGACGTTGAAGTTGCTGAAGGCGCCTTCGTTTTCCTTGCTAGCGATGAAGTCCATGATGTCAGGGTGATCAACCCGCAGGACAGCCATGCTAGCGCCACGCCTGCGTCCGCCCTGCTTTATGACATCGGTAGCCGTATCAAAGACGCGCATGAAGGAAACAGGGCCGGAGGCGACGCCACCCGTGGAGCCCACAATGTCGCCGCTTGGACGGAGGCGTGAGAAACCAAAGCCAGTGCCTCCTCCTGACTGATGAATGAGAGCCGTGGCTTTTACCGCATCGAAGATGCTGGTCATGTCATCGTCCACCGGCAGGACGAAGCACGCGCTGAGCTGTCCCATCTCGGTGCCCGCGTTCATGAGCGTGGGCGAGTTGGGCAGGAAGTCCAGGCTGGCCATCAGGCGGTAGAACTCCGCCGCCACCCCTTCCACGTCCGCGCCGGGATCAAAGGCCCTCTCCGCCTCAGCAATGGCCCGCGCCACCCGCCAGAACATCTCATCCGGCATCTCAATCACGCGGCCGTTCTTGTCTTTTCTAAGGTATCGCTTCTCCAACACCGTTAGAGCGTTGGGGGAGAGTTCGACTTTGAGGTCAGCCACTGATGGACTTCCCTCCCCTGCATTTGCATGTATATCGTTCACGAGCCTTCTTCAAGTAAGTGATTGTGCCAAATGTCGCGTACACTCAAAGAGGTACAAGTCATTTGGCACAACAATATGAGTCAGACACAGTTTACATGAACATCGGTACACTACCAAGAGCGAAAATGGTCGCATCTGCGCAAGGCGGAGACGCAGATGTTATTCTGGAGGCAGCATTTAGTCTGTTTTACTAGCCTTCTCATCACCACTTGAAGAACCTGAGGGGGGTCTTGAGCCACTTTGTGAAACCTTTGGAGGGGCTCCAGAGCCACCTTTACCATCCAATTCCCATACATCTTCCAGATATAGTTGCTCTTCAGCAGGATTAGAAGAAGTATGTGCACAACATCGGCATCGGCAAACTCTGGGTTCGCCCAGTGCCTGCCGACTTATCAAGCCCCCAATCTCAACCGCCCTTCTACTTCCCCTCCCGCCTCTTCCTCTCCAGCAATCTCTCGATCTCCTGGGCCAGGCTCTCCACGTCGGCGAAGCGACGGTAGACGGAGGCAAAGCGCACGTAGGCCACGTCGTCCAGCTCCCGCAGCCGCTCCATCACCATCGCCCCAATCACCTGGCTCTCCACCTCCCCATCCCCCCGACTGTAGAGCCTTCCCTCGATGCTACTGACCAGCTCCTCGATAGCCTCAATGGAGATGGGGCGTTTGGCGCAAGCCTTGTGCACGCCGGCCAGGAGCTTGTCCTGGTCAAACTCCTCCCGCCGCCCGTCAGATTTGACCACCATCAGCCGTCTGGGCGCCACCCGCTCATAGGTGGTGAACCGCTGCCCACAAGCCAAACACTCCCGCCGCCGCCGAATGCCTTCACCAGCACTCCGGCTGTCAATGACCTTGGATTTGCTGCCACAGTAAGGACAATTCACCTCAAACCTCCCGTTGATCATCGCTGATTTTCGGCTTAATGTATCATGCCACAACAAATAGTATCCAATAGATCAATGCACTACCAGATATTGTAGAACGATCTGCTAATAATGATACCACAAAAGAGCCAGATTTGCAAGGGGCGAAGCCCTGGATCTGGCCCTAATCTCAATATTTTAAGCTTGGGGATGGTTGCTAAAAATATTCTCCCCCTTCCCAATCAGTGGGAAGGGGGAGAAGGCAGACAGGAGGTGCTAAGGGCAGCCTGCGTTTCCGCAGCCCAGGGCGCTCAGGGCGACGGCAAAACGTTGCAACTCGCCACTAACGAGCACCACAGAGGTGGAAGATGCTGCCCGATCAGCATATAGCAGGAGAGGTTCACGATGGGGGAAAAGCCTCGCCCAGCCATGGTGAGTTTTCCACCTGGCAGAATGCCTACAAGCAGGCGCAGCTAACCTGTCGCTCATAGGGATAGACCGACACGTCACTTGATGAGCAGGTGAGAAATCACGGTAGTCGGCAGATCCGACTTCACCCGGCATGGACCCTTTCGGCAGACCTCGGCGTCAAGCCGCACACGACAAGCCCCAGATTCAGATCAAGATCGAGGAGGGAGGCAGCCAGCAGTTGCCCGCAATCCGCTCCGAGCAACCCCGGATTCCACCACCATGCTCAGCGACGCAGGAAGGCCGGAATGTCTATGTCTTCCCTGTCGAAGGCGCGCACCGGGAACTCGATGGCCCGCTTGGTGGCGGCAGGCTTGTGCTGTTCCGCTACATCAAATCCGGTGGCAATGACCGTGATCTGGATTTTGTCCTCCATCTCAGGATCAATGACGGCCCCGAATATGATGTTCACATCGGGATGCGCCGTCTCCTTGATGAGCTCCGCCGCCTGATTCACCTCGAACAGGCTCAAGTCCTTGCCGCCAGTAACGTTGAACAGGATACCCCGCGCACCGTCAATGGTAATGTCCAGGAGAGAGCTGGAGATGGCCTCCTGTGCTGCCTCGAAGGCACGGTTGTCACCGCTGGCCCGGCCTATCGCCATCAGCGCAGCCCCGCCCTCGTTCATGATGGACCGCACGTCGGCGAAATCCAGATTGATGAGCCCAGGCACGGTTATCAACTCTGAGATGCCCTGGATGCCCTGGCGCAAAACATCGTCGGCCACCCCGAACGCCTGCTGGATGGAAGCCTTCTTATCCACTATCTCCAGCAAGCGGTCATTGGGGATGACGATGAGAGTATCCACCTGCCCCTTGAGCTCCTCGATGCCTTCCTCGGCTACCTGCTGGCGGCGCTTGCCCTCAAAGGTGAAGGGTCTGGTGACCACGCCAATGGTCAAGGCTCCCACCTCTCTGGCGATGTTGCCAATGATGGGCGAGGCGCCCGTCCCCGTTCCGCCGCCGATGCCAGCGGTGAGGAAGACCATGTCCGAACCCTTGAGAGCCTCATAGAGCGCGTCGCTCGACTCCTCGGCTGCCTTACGGCCGGTCTCTGGATCGCCGCCTGAGCCCAACCCCTTGGTCAGCTTGTCGCCGATGCGGATGCGCTGGGGAGCATTAGACAGCACCAGAGCCTGGGCATCGGTGTTCACAGCAATGAACTCCACGCCTTGCAGCCCTTCCTCTATCATGCGGTTGACGGCATTGGAACCACCGCCACCAACTCCCACCACCCTGATCTGAGCAAAGTTTTCCACTTCCCGTCTGTCTTGCATCTTTTCACCCTCCTTGCTAGTCTTACGTTTTTTTACATCGTCTTCTCTACCAATCGGACCTCAACCCGGCAGAAAAGCTCTGAGCCAATGGACAATTCGCTGCCACAGGCTAGCCGGTCTCTCAATGGAAACTGGGGTGGCTTCATCCCGCAATCCCCAGAGCAGCAAGCCAACACCGGTAGCGTGAGCCGGGTTAGAGAGTTCATCTACCAAGCCCTGCAAATCCAGCGGCGTACCGATCCGCGTTGGCAACTGCAATATATCACGACCCAACTCTCCCATCCCTGCCATCTGCGACGCCCCCCCACAGAGGACGACGCCGGCCGGTAACAGTCCATCGTAGCCAGAGCGCTTCACCTCTTGCAGCAAAAGGGTGAATATCTCTGTCGCTCGAGCCTCGATGATCTCGGAGAGAAACTTATGGGAGATAGCTTGCCACGAGCCGCCGCCGAAGACGGGCACATCAATGGTCTCATTTACAGCCATGCCTTCCGAACGAGCGTAACCGTATTTCTCCTTGATCTCCTTGGCCGTGCCAAAGGGAGCGCGAAGCCCGACAGCCACATCATTGGTCAAATGGTTGCCACCGATGGCCAGCACTGCGGTGTGCCAGACGCTACCTTCGATGAAGATGGCCATGTCCGTGGTGCCCCCGCCGATGTCGGCCAGCGCCACACCCATCTCTCGCTCATTGTTCGTCAAAACCGCCTCCCCCGAAGCCAAGGGGGCCAGCACGAGATCGTCTATTTCGACGCCCACCTGATTGACACACTTAACCAGATTATGGATGGAAGTTGCTGACCCGGTGATGATATGGGCCTCCACTTCCAAGCGGAAGCCGTGCATACCCAGGGGATCACGCACTCCGTCTTGTCCATCCACGACATAGCCGCGGGGTACGACGTGAATGACCTCGCGATTGTGGGGGATGGCGATGGCCAGGGCCGCATCCAGCACACGATCCACATCGTCCTGAGTTATGCTGTGCCCCCTTGAAACAGCTACCACGCCCCGGCTGTTGAAAGAGGAGATGTGGGCGCCAGCAACGCCAACGTGAGCACGGACGATTTCGTGGCCAGAGATGCGTTGCGCTTTCTCAACAGAGGCGGTGATGGCTTCGGTGGCCTCGTTGACGTTGACCACCACCCCTTTGCGTAGTCCCTTCGATGGAACTACACCCACCCCCACGATGCGGAGACCACCCCCATCGTCCATCTTGCCCACCAGGGTACAAACCTTGGTAGTGCCAACGTCTATGCCTACAACTGTTCTGTCCAAAGCACCAACCTCTCTATAGACAATAGCATAGGTCAAAGGAAATGGCGGCGGATGATGGCCAAGTTGTCAAAGAGGCGCACACCAAAAGCCACGATAGCCGCATAATAGAGCTCAACACCCAGGCGGTCGCCTACGAAGGCCAGAAGTCCAGCCAAGATAGCATTAACACAGAAGCCGCTAATAAAAACCTTGTTGTCGTATTGATTCTCCAGTTGAGCCCGCGCTGCGCCCAAAATCGAATCCGAGGCAGCCAAGATGGCCAAAGCAGTGTAGCGCGAGTACTGGGCAGGTATGGTTATGGATAAGAGATAGCTAATAATGACGCCAGCCAACAAACCAATGATTGGTAACCACATACCAATTCGCCTGATACCGGGTAACATTGTGATGGGCGAAGATCTTCCGGCCGAGCCCCTTTCGCCTCGGTCGGGAGACCCTGTACTGGCCGTACAGGACAGTGCCTTCGGCGATCAAAGCCAATACTCCGTAACTAATAGCTATAACAAGGGCTCTCTGTGAAACGCACGTCCACGAACTTCGGCTGTATCCCATCGGCCTCAAGGTCCTGACGCAAGGCACTCAATATAGCGATTCTACCTGTCATGTCGCCGGTGCCGAAGTAGACAGGATAACCCCATTGGTGAAATATCAACCCCTTATCCTCGGAATACTGAAGCGCGGCTGTTTCCGGAAGAAGCCGCCGCAGCTCCAGCGCGGATACGACGATCTCGGGGTTAATTTGGTCATCAGCTTCAGTCGTCAAGTCCTGAATCAACAGCATCCCCTCCGACTCACCTTCCAGAGGGAGAATGGCGCCTCGATCATCAACTCCCAAGCGCGTCTCACCCCTTTGCCAGATGATTTGCGTCCGGCGCTCCACCACCTCGATCCTCACCCGATCAGGCAGACGGCAGGTGACACTGGCCTCCTTGATGCCCGGCAAGCGGGCGATGGCAGCTTCCACTTCGTCGGGTTTGATCCAGAATATGCTCAACTCGTGCAAGCCGCTGGCATCATAGATCTCATCAGAGCTAACAAATTGGTTGCCCTTCACTTCAGCATCGTAGACATAGAACCTGTGGGTAGTGAAGAACTGACTGGCTAGCAGAACCAGCACTGCCAACAGGAGCACGCTCAGCACTGTGCCTTCTTTGAACTGCCCGAGACCGACCAGGGACCTCGGCGCCAGCTTTGCACTTGGCTTGGCGATTTCGTAGGCGTGATTTCGCTTGGTCTTGGAACGCTTCTTAGTTTTTCGCTTCGCTGACTTACGGGGCATAGCATTTCTTTTGAGAAACCAGGTTTTCCCTTACTTGATTGGAGGTTAGAGGTTGAAACACGTCTCAACTTCCAACGTCCAACTTCCAGATGAATCACTCAAACTCTTCCGGGCTGTAGGACGTCTCCGATCTACTATTGTCGGCCTGCCTCTCCAACGCCAGCTCGATCAGCCGGTCGATTAGCTCCGAGTATGAAATGCCGCTGGCCTCCCACAACTTGGGGTACATGCTAATGGGCGTGAATCCTGGTATGGTATTCAACTCGCCGAGGTAGAGGTCCCCCGTATCCTTATCCAGCATAAAATCAACCCGCGCCATCCCCGCACAGTCCACAGCCAGAAAAGCGGCGATAGCCAACTCCTGTATCCGCTGAGCCATTTCCGGTGGAAGGTCGGCGGGAATGATCAACTCCGATCGGTCGTCAATGTACTTGGCGATGTAGTCGTAGAACTCACGGCAGGGGATGATCTCCCCCGGCACCGAGGCGATGGGCTCGTCGTTGCCCAGCACGCTGACCTCGATCTCCCGCGCATTCACGGCTCGCTCGGCCAGCATCCTGCGGTCATAGCGGGCCGCCAGTTCCAGGGCCGGAGCCAACTCGCTGCGCTGATGAACCTTGGAGATGCCCACGCTGGAGCCCAGGTTGGCCGGCTTGATGAAACATGGATAACCCAACTCTTTCTCAATGAGCTCCATCACAGTCTCAGGGCTCCGCTCCCAGTCCTTGCGCTTGAACGGCAAGTGCTCCACCACAGGTAGCCCGTAGTTCTTAAAGACGGCCTTCATAGCGATCTTGTCCATCCCCAGGGCCGAGCCCAGCACCCCTG
>CAZGKH010000084.1:0-12178 GCA_964525665.1 uncultured Anaerolineae bacterium
TCGCTGGCGGGCACGCCTGGCTTTACGATATTGATGGCAGCATCGGTGGCCTGGTTGATGACCTCCCATATCTCCTGTGCACGTGGAGTTGGCTCCCCAACCGACATGGTCCGTGTCAGGTCTATAAAATAGCCATCAGCGAAGGCGTCCAGCTCCACCAGGACCACATCGCCTCGCTGTAGCTTGCGGTCGCTGGCAATGCAGAATGGCCGCCAAGAAATCGCCGAATTGGGGCCAGACATGGCAAAGCAGTAGCCGCGCGCGCGCCGCACGCCATTGTAGCCAACGCCCCTGCCGTAGATGCGGCCCTCTACCGCTCCAGAGACCTCGGCCTCGGTGACTCCAGGGATCATCATCTCGCGGCCAGCAGCATAGCCCAGGCCGGTGATATCACAAGCGACACGGAGCAGATCAATCTCCATCTTGGACTTGACGATCCTGGCCTTTCGGATGGAGTCGCTGGCGTCCACCATTTTGGCATCCGCGAAAACCTCGCGCAACATCTGGTTGCTGGCTTCAGAGGGGACACGGGCCTCGGCAGAGACGTTGTTAGCGCCTACCAGCTCAAAGCTGCCCTCATAGCCAATGGCGCCCTTCAGATTGTAACCCTTTTCTTCCCATACCTTTTTCAGCATCGTGGCAAAGTCACGGGTGGGGTTGGCCAGGGAGTCCAGATCAAAGAACTTGTAAGGGCGGCTGTCCTTGACCCAGCTATCGGCCACAAACTCTTGTTCACCCTCCACGTAAAAGATGCTGGCCTCGTCGTCTAGCGGAAAGACCGCCATAGAAGCGCCGAAAATGGGCCAATACCCTGTGGTATAGAGCACATTCTCCGGCAGCCGCACAATCAGGTAATCAATGCCCGCTTGGCGCATCTGATCTTTCATGCGCTCGATACGAAAATCATCACGTCCTCGATACATTTGATTCGCTCCCTTCTGCTATTTTACTGGTATTCCTGGGAAAAGTCCAATATTTCAGGTGAGACGTCCTCAACCGACGCCACACCGGTCAGCAACATGGCGCGGCGCAGTTCCGCAGCCAGCAGGTCGAGTACGTAGGCGACCCCCTCGCCAGCGCCGATGGCTAACCCCCAGAGAGTAATGCGGCCAACCAAGACACCGCGAGCGCCGAGGGCCAGCGCCTTGAGCACATCGGTCCCGCGGCGGATGCTGCTATCCATCCAGATTTCCACTTTGTCGCCCACAGCGTCAACGATGTCTGGCATCACCTCGGCTGGCGCCTGGCCAAAGTCAAGCGCAAAGCCCCCGTGGCTAGAAACGACAATCGCATCTGCGCCGGCCTGCACGGCCGAGACTGCATCCACGACTGACATGATCCCCTTGATGATGAACGGAGCGCTGACGGTGCGGCGGATTTCTGCCAGTTCGTCGGCCGCGTAGAAGGTGCTCAACCCGGCGTAGCGATACTCGTCTCCGCCAGGTTTGAGCCCGGCTGCCGAATCCACATCTACCCCCACAGCAAAGCAGCCGTCCTGCTCTGCCTGCTGCAACTCCTGGATGAGCCTTTCGCGGTCGCGAAGTGTCTTGATAATCTTGAAGGTGGGAACCCCGGTAGCTAGCATGTCCCTGTGCTGTTCGGGTGCGCTGGGATAACCAACCGAGCCGATTATTCCTGCAGACAGAGCCCCCTTGCCTAGCTCCGTGAAAGGTTTATCCACAAAGCCGCCGATATGAGAGGACATGGGAGCAATTGCCACTGGCAGTTCTGTTGGTTGCCCCAGGAGGGTGGTTCTTGTGTCCACCTCCCGTATGCCGTGAATGGCGCGCATGCGTAGATGAATGTAGTCCAGCACCTCTCGCTGATGGCGCATGGTGGCGCCGCTCTCCGCGCCGCCGCCGGCATCAACCCACACGTCGGCGCGGGTCGGTTTCTTTTTCTTGTAGATTTCGTGGGCAATAGATCGAATCTCTGCCCATGTTTTCGGGAATTCGTTCGATGGCATGTTCACAACCCTCCTGGATAGGTAGAAAGTGGGGTGCTGACATGACTGTCAGCACCCCAAGTAGTGGTCAATGAGAGGGTGAGTCTATTCCTCGGCGTATTCGTCCACGTTGTCGAGGGTTACGACGACCACGGGCGTGCGAATCTCCGCAGGAACTTCCTCGCCATTGATGTACTTGATCAAGGCCGAAATGGAGTAGTAGGCTTGGTTGCCAGGGGCCTGAGAGATTGTGTAGTCGATGTCGCCGTTCTTCATCGCCTGGACGATGTCGGGATAAACATCCATCGCCTGGATGATCACGTTATCCAGATTGACGCCCTGAGCCTTGAGCGCCTCGGCTGCCCCGAGGGCCATCTCGCCACCGATGGCGATGATGCCATCCAGATCAGGATAGCGCTGGAGGACGTTCTCGGTTACCTGCATACCTTCGACGCGGGTCCAGTGAGCCGTCTGGGAAACGACCGTGAGGTCTGATTTGTTCAGCACACTGTGAACACCCTTGCGCCGGTCGTCGGCGGTCTGCTGGCCTGGCATGCCTTCCAGAACCAACACAACGCCTTCACCGCCGAGGCGTTTGACCATTTCGTTACCCATGGTCTCGCCAACCAGAATGTTGTCCGCGCCCACATAGGCCACATAGTCGCCGCCACTGCCGCGAGTGTTGTCGTACACGACAGGGATGTCAGCCTCATTCAACTGCTGGATGGCAGTGGCGATGGCGACGGTGTTCGCGCAAGCAATCGCTACGCCGTCTACCCCGCTTTGAATTAGGTCCTCAACGATGCGGATTTGCTCCTCAACGTTATCGGGCTTGCTGGGGGCCAGCACCGTGACCTCAACGCCAAAATCGTCAGCCGCGCGCCCGCCTGATTTCTGATGCGTCAACCAGAAGGGGTTGGTGAAGTTCTTGAGCACCAGCGCGAGTTGGTAGGGCTCTTTCGGGGTGACGGTCGGGTCAAAGTCAAAGACTGGGGTCAGGTCTCGCGCCTCTTCCACTTCAGCGGTGACAATGACCTCTTTCTCAACGACCACCTCTTTCTCAACCTCAACGGTGACCGGAACCTCTTTCTCGACGATCACCTCCTTTTCGATAACCTCCGGCTCTGCGGCACACCCCAGTAATAGGGGCAGCACCAAACCTAGAACCAAGAACAGTGTGACAAGCTTTTTAGAGTGTGGCATTTCTCTTTCTCCTTTTTTTGTTTAGTTTTACGAACCTCTTCTTATCTCCTTACTGCTCACAGAAGCACTCCATGAAAGTCCCGGTAACCACCTCCCTTCTTTAGATATGTCTTATCCCAGGAAATGGGGGGCGACTACTCACCCATCTCCTGTCGCTCAGCAGCACGACGTCCCCATTGATCCAGCAACACTGCTACGACAATCACCACTCCCTGTACGGGCGCTTGCCAGATAGACGAAATGCCGAGCAGATTCATCCCGTTGGCTATGAGGGTCACGATCAGCACGCCAATTACGGTGCCTATCACGCTCCCCGAACCGCCCATCAGAGAGGTCCCCCCAATGCTCACTGCTGCTATGGCTGGCAGCAGCAATTGCTCGCCTAAGCCTGCTTCCGCCGCGTTGAGCCGGGCCACAAAGACCATACCGCCCAGACCAGAGAAGAAGCCACTGATCATATACGCCAAAACCAGCGTCTTCCTGACGTTTATGCCGGACAGGCGGGCAGCCTCTGAATTGGCGCCTACGCTGTAGATGCTTCGGCCCAGCGTCGTTCGCTTGAGCAAGAACCAGGATAGCGCTGCAAAGATGATCATAATCACAATCGGCGTGGATATACCCATGATTTCGCCTATGCCCAGAAACCGGAATGCTGGGGCAAAATCATAGATGATATACCCGCGCATGAGAACCACTGCCAGCCCTGCTGCAATCCACATGGTGCCATAGGTGGCCACAAACGGCGGTAGGCCAATGTAGGCAACCATCACGCCGTTGGCTACACCGGCAGCCATTCCCAACGCAGTGCCCGCTAGTAGCCCCAGAGGCCAGGGCACGCCGGTCTTGAGCACGGTGGCGCCGGCGATACCTGCCAGGGTCATCACTGCCCCCATGGAGAGATCAATACCAGCCGTCAGGATAACCACTGTCATACCCAGAGCCAGCAACGCGGCCACACTTGCCTGTCTCAGGACGGTGAGGGCGTTTCTTGGTGTGAAAAAGACCGGTGACAAGGCAGTCATCAAGATGATAATCAGCACCAAGACAAACACTCTTGAGAATCGGTAAAGCTGCTGGAAATTGATCCGGAGGCCGGCTCTTGGTTTTCCCACTGTCGCTTCCATCACGACTCCTCCTTCCTTCTCACCAAGGTCACGTCAATGATAACGGCCAAGATGATGACCATGCCGATGGTTGCCGCTTGCCACGCAGTGGGCATTCCAATTACGTTGAGACCGTTGCGCAAGAAGGCAATCAGCGCCACGCCGATCACCGTTCCACCAATGCCCCCTTTGCCCATCTCGAACGAGGTTCCCCCCAGGATTGCAGCAGCGATGGCGTCAAACTCCCACCCGACGCCAACAATTGGGTCGGCCGCGTTCAGCCGGGCGGCCATGATCACGCCCGCCACACCCGCCAGAGCGCCGGCATTGACGTAGGTCATGAATTTCCAAAGAACAGTGTTTACCCCGGATAGCTCAGCGCCCGCCTCATTTCCTCCCAGGGAGATAATGTAACGCCCAAAAGGTGTGTGGTAGAGAATGACCCACATGATCACGAAAACAACGACCGCCACCACAACTGGCATGGGTAGGAACCAGATCTCCCCTCGACCGAAGAACTGGAAAATGGAGGATTGGGCATAGATAGCACCGGCCTCAGTCAAGACGATAGCTCCGCCTCCCGCCATGCCCATCATGCCCAACGTAGCGATGAAAGGAGGTAGTCTCCCCACCGCTATCAGGAATCCAGTGATGGCGCCACATAGGCTGCCAGAGAGAATGCCGATCAGCATTGCCGGGATAGTTGGAATTCCGCGCTGCATCATCAAAACGCAGACGACTCCTGAAAACGAGAGCACTGAACCCAGGGAGAGATCAATGCCCTCTGAGAGGATAGTGATGGTGGCCCCCAGCGCGAGGATCAGCAGAACGCTGCTCTGAACAGCAATATTCAGAAAGTTGGATGTCGAAAAGAAGCCTCGTGCAGCGATGGAGAAAAGGATGCCCAAAAACAACACCACCCACAGCACCGCCGGCACCTGGCCCAGAGCAGATCTGCGCTTAGTGAACTGCTGTATCATTTTGTATCTCTCCTGTTTCTGTG
Source organism: uncultured Anaerolineae bacterium (assembly GCA_964525665.1). Taxonomy (GTDB): domain Bacteria; phylum Chloroflexota; class Anaerolineae; order VGOG01; family VGOG01; genus CAYMKL01. The sequence goes on from CAZGKH010000084.1 coordinate 5,255, forward strand.
TGTCCCATCGCGTAAGCGATTATCGTTTCCGCCTTGGCTTCTTCCTTGGAGAACTCCTTCACAATTTGCCTATCGTGCATAACATAGATTCGGTCACTCATGCCCAGCACCTCTGGCAAGTCCGAAGAGGTCATGATCACAGCAGTACCATTAGCCACCAGTTGATTCATAAAATCATGGATCTCGGCCTTGGCGCCGACGTCAATCCCCCGCGTAGGCTCGTCGAAGATAAGAATCTTGGATTGAGTAGATAGCCATTTGGCCATAACCGCCTTTTGCTGATTCCCACCGCTGAGAAACTGGACAAGCCGGTTGCGGGACGGCGTGGCGATGCGCAGGTCCTCGATGAATTGATCCACTACCTTTCTCTCTTTTCGCAGATCAATCACCGACCGGGGGAACAGCCGGGCGAGACTTGCCATGACAATATTCTCAGAAAGTGGAAGCTTGAGAGCCAGACCTTCAGCCTTTCGGTCCTCTGGCAATAGCCCTACTCCTAGCTCCACCAGTCGGGATGGCGCCCAGCCAGTCACGTCCTTGCCAAACAACGTGACCTTGCCGGATTTGATTGGGTCTGCGCCAAAGATTGCCCGCACCAATTCGGTCCGCCCGGAGCCAACCAGGCCCGCCAAGCCGACGATTTCGCCGGTATGGACCTTCATGTTGATATTCCTAAGCCCAGTGCGGCGGGTTGAAAGGTTCTCCACCTTCAGCACTTCTTGGCCCTGATCCTGGTAGGTCCTGGGGAACATCTCGTCAACCGAGCGCCCGACCATCATCTCAACCAGCTCTTCTACGTTGACCTCGTCCACCTGGCGAGTACCAACCAGGCACCCATCCCGTAGCACGGTAACACGATCTCCCACCTGATGGACCTCATGCAAGCGATGGGAGATGTAGACGATGCCAATGCCCCGCTCCTTCAGGGTCTGGATCATGGCGAACAATTGGTCAATCTCACGGTTGGTCAGCGCGGCGGTAGGCTCATCCATGATCAGCACCCGGGCCTCAATGGATAGGGACTTGGCCACTTCCACCATCTGCTGCTGGGCCACGCCAAGAGAGTGGGCCTTACTGTGCACGTCAACTTCGCAGTTCAGGGACTCCAAAATCGTCCTGCTCTGCTGGCGCATGGCTTTGTCATCTATCAGAAACGGCAGCCTCTTACGCTTGAGAAACCGGCCAAGAAATATGTTCTGGGCTACGTCCAGATAGGGCACCAGGTTAAACTCTTGATAGATGATGCTGACGCCAGCTTTCTGTGCGTCCCTCGTGTTGTTGAACCGGACTTTTTCTGCGCCGATTTCGATTTCCCCCGAATCGGGTTGATAAGCTCCACAAAGAACCTTCATCAACGTGGATTTGCCGGCCCCGTTCTCACCCAGGAGGACATGGACCTCGCCCGGATAGAGATCGAAATTCACCTGGTCAAGCGCCTTGACTCCTGGGAAGGTCTTGGTAATGTTAAGTAATCTGACAAGTGGATTTTGAGTCATGCTCTGATCTCCAGGAAACTGATTTCGCGACGGTCACGCCCAAGGCTCAATAACGACTTTGATGGCCCCATCCTTTCGCTTGACGTAAACATCAATAGCCTCCAGAAGGTCTTGGAGCGGGAAACGGTGCGTTATAATCCCCTCACCAGACAATTTGCCAATCTTGAACAGCTCCATAACACGCGCACAATTAACGCGACCCTCGCCTCGGACTCCGGCAGCCATGAGATCGTCGAGAACAAACTTCTTGATATTGATGAGCGCTGGCTCTACCGGGTCGCCGATGAAAGAGATTCGCCCTCCGCGGGCTGCTATCTCAATGCATTGAGCGGCCGCCACAGCATCTCCCGATGCCTCTATTGCCAAATCCACGCCCGCCCCGCCGGTTTCGCGCATAATGATTGGAACCGGATCCTCCTTGGTGACGTCGATCACCACGTCGGCTCCGTATCTCTTGCCAACGTCCAAGCGTTCGGTCCGGGTGCCGGTGAGGAATACTTTGGAAGCGCCAAGGGCGCGCACGATCTGAACAGTCATCAATCCCATGGGGCCAGGCCCCAGGACAGCCACCGTCTCACCGGCCATAAATCCACCCACGTTCTCGATGGCAAACATGGCACAGCCGCCGGTAGTGACGAGGGCGGCCTCAGCATAGCTGATGCTATCGGGTATCTTGTAAAGCGTGTTTACGTGGTTAACAACAAACTGGGCATAGCCACCATTGGTCGAGAAACCATAGTGTCTATGCCCAGTCTCAGGCTTGCCATAGTTCAGGCAAATGGTATAGCGCCCGCGCATGCAGTTGCGGCATTTTCCGCACCCCTTATGGGCTTCGACCGCTACCCGGTCGCCGATCTTCCACGGGCCGGCGTCTGGGCCGACGGCAACGATCTCACCGCTGTACTCGTGACCGGGAATGAACTCGCCGTAGCGCAGCGGATAGGGCCAGCCTTTGCCAATCACCTTGGGGTCCGTGCCGCAGATAGCACAGGCATGAACTTTGATAAGCACCTCTTCCGGCCCAGGAGTTGGAGTCGCCACTTCTTCCAGACGGAGATCATACGGAGCATGAAGCACAGCCGCAGTCATTGTTTTGGGGATCCTAGTTGACATTACTCCTCCATCAATGAATTCAAGTCTCATACGGTATGCACTCTTGGCTGAAATCGCATACTGTACACAATAAGGCCACATACTGCATAAAGTATACACTTGCTTGCTAATGTCTAGCTCCTTCCAGGGTCGGGGTTCTACAAAAAAGAAGGGGAGCCAGCCGGGGTAAGGTTACGCAGCTACCTTGAGATGCCCTCCATCTCCTCGAGAGATTTGGAGAGCTTACTTAGGGTAAGAGCATTGTTCTCGTGATGTAGATTCGCAGTCCGCTCAGCCTCAGCCGCGTCGCCAGCGACGAGCGCATCTGCTAACGCACGGTGTTCGCTCCTGAGCTCGTCCAGACGACCAGGGAAGGTCGCAGTCAGTCGTCTATAGCGGCTGGTGCTGGCATAGAGATTCGCGATATACTCGTGCAGCAGCGGGGATTGGGCGGCATTGTTGATGATTTCGTGGAACTCACGATTCATACGGAGAAAGGTCTCTTCATCTACCTCTGCGGCGCACATTTTGTCGCACATTCCAAGGAGTGCATCAGCTTCTGCCGTGGTAAGGTTCTGAGCAGCAAGCCGCGCGGCAAGCCCTTCCAGGACAGCACGGATGTGGTAGAGCTCAGCGATTTCTTCCAGCGAGAGTTTGGCAACAATAGTGCCACGGTGGGGAACGGAGGTAACTAACCCCTCGGACTCGAGCCGGCGGATAGCCTCCCGAATCGGCGTTCTGCTCGCGCCAACACGGCGGGCAATCGCCTCCATATCGAGTCGCTCCCCAGGCTTGAAGCGCCCCGTCTGAATGCCATCGAGCAATTCCTGGTAGATGAGTTCCTGCTTCGTCCGATACTCCATGGTCAACAGGCTGCCTTCAAGAGGATGAAAATTGACTTCCAGAACAGAATGGGGTATACTTAACACCGTATTTTGTGTACAAAATACGGATGCTATTATTATATACTGAAATTCTCGACTTGTCAAATTTGCTCGTAGATCTGCAGTCTCACACGGCTCAACTTGACCGCGAGGCGCCAGATACTCTCAAATAATGTCACCAGGAGGTCACAAAATATGAAGCTCATAAGCACGAAGGAAACTCGCAGTTGGGCGCCCGGCGGCCATGCCGGATCCCTCAGCAGAGAGGTGGTGACCACGGCACAAGGAGCCACACAGGCGACAGTCCACACCTCCACCATCGCTCCCGGCGGTGCGTCAGACCTGGAGCGCCATCCCATATCCGAGCAGGTCTTTGTGGTGCTTGCCGGTGAGCTGACATTCAGTGATGGCAAAGGAACCGAGTTCGTAGCCGGACCCGGCACGGCTGTCTTTGTCCCCATGAATGACCCTCACGCTACTGCCAACCATGGGACAGAAGACGCAGCGGTAATGGTTATCACCGCCCCACCCGTCCCTTAGACCGACTGCCGTCCGTGTTTATCGCGACACACAGGTTTTGCTCGAAACCTTTCACGACCGCAACACACACAGCGAGTAGCAGAAGGAGAGAGCCATGACAGTGAAAAACCGTGTCATCGTAGTAGGAGCCGGCCTGATGGGGCCGGGAATCGCCGCCTGTGCGTCCCTGGCAGGACATCCGGCAACGTTGATAGACCTTTCTGAAGCGATAGCTACTCAGGGGGTTCAACGCGCCAACGAGAACATCACCCAGTTGCTGGAAAACGGGCTGGTGCGACCGGAACAAGCGGAGCGGGCGCGTGGATTGCTGCAGGCGGGCACCCATGCCAGCCAGTACCTTGACGATTCTTTTCTAATCATCGAAGCGGTGACCGAGGACCTGGGTCTGAAGCAAAGGCTGTTCCAAGAGCTAGATGCCATTGCACCCACCGATATACTGATCACCAGCAACACCTCCGGGCTGCGGATCACCGACATCAGCAAGCTGACCAGGCACCCGGAGCGCACCGTGACGACCCATTTCTGGTTCCCCGCCCACCTGGTGCCATTGGTCGAGGTAGTGATGGGTGACCGCTCCGAGGAGGCAACAGCCATCAAGGTGCGCGATACGCTCCTCACCTGGAACAAGGCGCCGGTCATCGTACGCAAAGACCTGCCCGGACAACTGGCAAATCGCATCCTGCAAGCGGTCATCCGTGAGGCAAGCAACATTGTGCAGATGGGGTTGGCAACCCCCGAGGACGTGGACACCGCCATCAAGATGGGCATGGGGATCCGCCTGCCCGTCTGGGGCATCCTGGAGCACATTGACGCGGTCGGGTTGGACCTGGCACTCTCGGTGCAGCGGGACGTGCTGCCAGGTTTGTATAACCAACCAGCGCCCGCCCAATACCTGGAAGACCTGGTGCAAGACGGGAATCTAGGTTATAAGACCGGCCAGGGGTTCTACGACTGGCAGGTGAAGGACATGCAGGCACTGGCAGCGCTGCGTGACCGCTTTATCATCGAGGCGCTGCGTGTGCTGGGTGCTTACCGCACCTGAAAAGCGGCGACAGTAACGCCTATTCCGTCGTGGCGACCAGCGCATCCTCTCGCTTCTCGCGCCAGATCTGGCGATAGTCGTAAGTTGGGTAGAACTCGGTGCGGAAAGCTCCCCAGGCGTTGCGTTCAATCGCCAGGTTCACCTTGGGTAGCAAACTGGGCGGGAAGTGCAGAGTAACAACCTGACCTATGCCCATCATGACATACCAAGAGACAACCTCAACACCCTCCGGGGGGAACTTGGTCCAAAACCCGGTCTGCGCCAGCTCCTCGCTAATTATGTCAAGCGTCTTGCTCTGGTCGTGCTTGAGAAAGATGGTCAGAAGCATGTTCTCCTGATTGACATCTGCTTGCTTGGTCATCTGAAGTTCTCCTTTCGCGAATCTTGTTCATTTGCAGCTAGCCGGCAGTAGTTATGCAGACTACCTTCAAGCCCGTCCCCTCGTCAGACTGGCCACATCAGTCTGGTGATTGCTCTAGCCACTGCTACACCCCCTCATGGAGTTTCCTCCGGCGGATTTCAAGTTATCAGCACTAGCCCAATTCCTGGACTTTGGACGAAATCGCGATGGCAGCCAGAAACCCGTTTTCTTGCAGCAGAATGTCGTCTATGCCCGCTTGAAAGAAGCTGATTCAGGCAGATTTCGCGGCGAAGTTATCAGAAAACGGGTTTCTTTGGCTTTGTCCAAAGTCCAACAATTCCAAGATACCTATAGCAAGTCAGAAGGGCGGCGGCTGAGATCAAATCATAATTCGGAACGTCCCACTCGGCATTGCATAAGCATTAGTGTCAACTTAAGGCTCAAAGCCCCGTCCCCGGGCCGCCCCGGGGACGGGGCTCAGAGCTTAAGTTGACACAAATGATTGCATAAGGCTCCACTGGAAACAGTGTTTTTGATCATTTTGAGACGCTTTCTCCCTCTCGGATGTGCAAAACACACGCGTCAGTTTGAGCAGTATTTACCACGAGGTCGCCCATCTCAGGATTTATGACGGATGTCAGTCGTTGGTGCTTGACGTTTGCCCTTTCTTGTGGTACACTGAGTGCGCCTCTAGCAAAGTTCATATTGACCTCAGGTATAGGGGGCAAGGAAAGCGATCAACTGTCAGTGGCTAGCGATGAAGTTATCTAGATGATTCTCTGGAGAAACCCATGCCCCGAAACATCGTTGCTTTTCCCCGCTTGAACATGCTAACCCGCGAACAATGCGAGATCATCCATCGCGCCTCGCTGGAGATACTGCGCCGCACAGGCGTGCGGGTGTATCACAATGATGCGCTGGCGCTGCTTCGCGACACAGATGCCGTGATCACCGACGAGAATCTAGTTCACCTGCCCGCTGGTCTGGTGGAATGGGCGCTGAAGCAGGCGCCGTCGCGCGTCGTCCTGTGCAAGCGAGGGACCAGTGAGGTAGTCGCGCCCTTGGAAGGGAAGACGGTCAACTTCGGTCCCGGCTCCGATTGCCCCAACTATCTCGATCCCCGCAGCGGCGAGCGACACCCCTTCACCGCCGCCGATGTGGTGGATTGCCTCCACGTCTGCGACGCCCTGCCGGAGATCGTTTTCGTGATGAGCATGGGCATCCCTTCTGACGTTGATGTGGGCAACGTCTACCGGCAGCAGTACGCGCTGATGCTGGAGCACACCACCAAGCCCGCGGTCTTCGTGTGCGACGACCGCGCCGATTGCGAAGCGATAGCCGCCATGGCCGCCGCAGCCGCCGGGGGCATGGAGCAGTTGCGGCTCAACCCCACGCTGCTCCTCTACTCCGAGCCGACCACGCCGCTGCAGCACAGCGAGACGGCCACGGGTAAGTTGCTGTACATGGCCGAGCAACGCCTGCCCATCGTGCACTCGCCCGCGCCGATGA
>CAZGKH010000085.1:0-12162 GCA_964525665.1 uncultured Anaerolineae bacterium
GAGCGTCGGTAGCCCGAGAGGTAGACGGGGCCCTGGCCCAGATTGGCCTCCACCAATTCCGGCCAGGGATTGGCAGTGCCAGCGGGCACGAATTTGGCCTGGACGTTGGGCTTCCGCCCCTCGACGAATTCATAATACCAGAGGGGGGTGATGTGGTCCCAATCGCACAGGAGGACGGCGCTTTCATCCTGGAAGTAATCGAAGGTGGCCTGGACGAAGTCATCGGCGAAGCGGTAGTCGCTCAGATCCACACGTGAGAGGTTGAGCAGGCCCATCTTGATGGGGGATACGAACAGGAGGATGATCAGGGCAACCGAACCGAGGGCCTTCATCTGGGGCTTGACCCGCCATCTCTCCAGGAGATTGAACAGGGCCATCGCCCCACAACTGATCCAGACGGCGTAGGCCATGAAGGGCAGGTGCAGGTATTTCATCACGTCCTGGATGGTGTTCATGATGAAGGCCGCGTTCAGGGCGAAGAAGAGCGCCAGCAGCACAAAGGCCCTGCGTCTTTTGAGAGCCAGCCAGATGGCCCCCGCGATGCCCAGCAGGATAGCGGGGGCATTGTATTGCAGGCTCAGGAGCGTCTTGAGAGCCAGCACGCGCTGGGGCTGCTCCCGCCAGCCAAAGGGGAAGAGGTTCATGCGCAGCCCCTGCGCCGTGATCAGGCGCAGGAAGCCGTTCAGCGTGTTCGTGTTTTGAGGGCCGAAGGGGGGCGCACTCCTGAGGGGATAGTACAGGTAAACCGAGAGGCCAAGCAGGAACAAAAGGCCAAAGGTTGCCAGCTTCCGCAACTGCTCAGCCTGTGTCATTGCGAGGAGCGTTTTTTGCGACGAAGCAATCTCCCCCTTGCGGCCTGGTGATTGCTTCGCTTCGCTCGCAATGACAGTCCCCTTACCCCTCCCTGGGAGGGAGGGGGGAACGCTTACCAGGAGGATGAAGACGGCGAAGGCGGGGAAGCTGATCAAAAGAAGAGGGTGGTGGGTGAGACTGAGGCCGCATACCAGGGCGAAGGCGTACAACCACCTGTCGTTTCCGCTCCTGTCCCAGGCCAGCAACAGAAACAGGGCCAGGGCGGCCAAGGCGGCGGTCAGGGTGTGGGCGTTGGCGAAGGTGGCGTGTTGCCAGAGGTTGGCACTGACAGCGAAAGTAGCCGCGCCCAAGATGGCCGACACCTGGGCGGTGAGTAGCGCAGTTCCCCTCCCTCGGAGGGAGGGGCTAGGGGAGGGTGAGCCTTCCGTCGAGAAATCAACTGATAATTGCAGAATGATCAGATACGTTAGAGAGACGGTCAGCGCCCCGCAGAGGGCGGTGAAGAGGTTCATTCGATAGGCGACGCTGCCCAGGGGAAGGAAGGTGAAGAGCTTTCCCAACAGGACGTAGAGAGCGTAGCCTGGGGGATGGGCGATGCCCAGGATGTAGGGCACGAACTGGAACTCCGCGGAGTCCCCCGGCACCACCGAAGGGGCCATGGTGCTGACGTAGAGTAGAAGGCTGCCGACGAACAACGCCGCGGCGACTATTCCCACCTGCTTTCCTCTGAGGAAACGCCCTGCTGAGTTGACCATGCTTTCCTTGCCTCCGGTGCTGGCAATTATACCACCGTTAAGCTCTCTTGGCAACGCGGTTTACGTTTGACACTTGAGTCGTTGTGTGCTAGAATGGAATGTAGATATTGACCGATGCTCAGCCATCGTTGCCTTCATCGTTGCCCTCAGCCAGTCAAGGAGGTGATGCCTATCCTACATTCTCTTATCGGAACTTGACAATCGCCGATGCAATGCCTTCAGTTTTGGCAACCTTACCAGTTTTTTATCGGTCGTTCGCGACTCTCTGGCCGGGCATGGATATAGCCCATACTGCCTCGCTGAACGATCCCATCTATTCCGCGCAAGCGGAGAAAGGGAAGGAACATGTATCCCCGTACCAAGAAAGGTAAAATGTGGACGGTCGTCTTGCTGACGACCATGCTGCTCGGCTTGGTTCTGTTGCCCTCTCAATTGGTATACGGCCAGGTCAGCGTCGGCACGCTGTCCGACTGTGTGAGGACGGCCTTTTCCACTGAAGAGGACTTCATCGCGCACGACGCGGCTGGCAATGCCGTCTATGTCTCCGACGGCGACCTGCTCTCGCCCGATGGTGTCATCTGTGCCCGTAACTGGGATCTGGTGCACGATGCCTTCGATGTGGATCAGGACATGGGCCTGGACGCCGTGGATGTGCTCAACGTGGAGAATGACCTGGTGGCCTTCTCTACCGAGCTGGATAGCCCCCACGGGAACTTCACCGCTGGCGACCTGCTGGCCACCAATGGAGCCGTAATCGCCAATGTTGCCCTTATCGCGAATTTCCAGCTAGGGTACGATATTGGCCTGGATGCGCTTCACTTCGTGGGGGATTCAGAACAGATCCTCGGCTTCCTGGATGAGGTCAAAGGCCTGAGCCGAGATTACTGGGTTCAGAACCCCAGTGCCCTTGCTGGCAGGCTCCGCCAGTGGAGCGTTGACATCTGGTTCTCCACAGAGGGGACGGCGCCGTCGGTGGAGGAACAGCCATTGTTCCTCGACGGCGACCTGCTGTCGGCTCGCGATGGCGTCATCGTGGCCAGCAACGATGTGCTGCTGCCCAATACGGTGCCCGCCGGCATCCCCAGCCGTGGTGTGGACTTTGGCCTCGATGCTTTCGGTTCGCGCACGCGTGCCGTTGAGACAGCAAAGGGGCGTGGCCTCTTCTCGACCGAGATCCTGCACTGGCCTGCTGCAGGGGGCCTGAGCTTCACCGACGGAGACGTGCTGCACTTCGGCGACGGGATCGCCTACACCAACTGGGACCTGATCGAGGCCTTCGAGCCATTGGTCGACGACCTGGGGTTGGACGCCTTCTACCTGGTGCCCGTCGGCCCGCCGCCGACCTGCTACGCCGCACTGACTGACCTGGGCGGCACCAAGGCGCCAATAGCCAACCTGGACATAGATGGCATGGTCGATTTGGGGTACCCCACACACCATCCCTTCGGTCAGGACGTGCCCTTCTGGGGTGAGCTCAAGCCCTGCGTGACCAAGTTCCGCGTGGTCTACCGCCCCGATGGCGACACTGGCGATGGGACGGTCATCCTGCCAGGCACCTGGACCGTGGGCGATCCGAGCAGTTGGGACGCCATCAGCATGACCTGTGTGGACACGATGCCGCGGCCGCTTCCAGATGCCCAGGGTTACTACGATGCGGTCGAGTACGATGGTCTGCTCCAGTGCAATGCCCTGCCTCTGACCAACTGGCACACATACGAGGCCGAGCTGCCTCTCTTACCTGATGGCTTGTATGAAGTGCGCTTGGACTACCAGGTCGGGGCGACCACCTACCACGGCCCCTGGTACCCGGTTCGGTTGGACAACACGCTCCCCGTGATTGATGACCTAGCGTTGGTGGTCCAGCCGGGAACCTCCAGCGGCGGCAGCGCCAGTTGCCCCGTCTACTCGGTGGCCAACATGCCGCTGATGCTGCAGGGGCAGTTCCAGGACGAGCACTTCTGGCGCTACCGGGCGACCATTGACGGCGACCTGTATCCGGCCCACCCCTACACCCTCACGAATTACTATGATGGCACAGCGGCTGCTGCCAATCTGGATGACACCGGCACCACCCCGGACGGCAACCTGGTAAACCTGCATGAGGTGAGCGTCTACGACATCGTGCCCGATCCCGCCGATTGCTGCTACTCCGTGGAGGTACGGGTGTGGGACCGCACCATCTGGGGTAAGTTCTGGCGCAATCGGGCCCAGGTGAGCGGATGGGTCGGCCGCTGGGTGCACGATGACATCTACTTCGCCTTCCAGCCATGACATCGGCAACATGTGCGTTGTCTTAAACAAGGAGGAATGTGATGAAACAGAACATTCTACGTTTGATGGCGCTGGCGTTGCTGATGATCATAGCGCTGATGCCGACCAGCCAAACCTTCGGCCAGCAGCAATTCGACCTGGCCGACTGCCGTGAGATCGGCTTCTCCACCGAGGAGGACTTCTGGACACAAGGTCCCGTACCCGCAGATGGCAACCCCATCATCTCCGATGGCGACCTGCTGGGCCGCAACGGTAGTATCTGTGCCCGCAATCGCGAGTTGGTGCAACCGTTCGATGTGACGCAGGACATGGGCCTGGATGCTGCCGACCTCATTAGCATCGAGCAGGGGTTAGTGGCTTTCTCCACCGAGCTGGACAGTCCTCACGGCAACTTCAAAGCTGGTGATCTGCTGACTAACCACGGCGCGGCGATCCCCAACCAGGCGCTGTTGGCTGCCTTCGGACAGCACCCAGACCTGGGTCTCGATGCCGTGCACTTCATCGGTCAGACCGACAGCATCGTTCGTTTCCTGACCATCGCTCAACAGCAGGCACGGGACTTCTGGGTGCAGAACCCGCAGGCCTTCCCCAGCTATCTGGAGGAATATGGCATTGACCTCTGGTTCTCCATCGAGGGGACGTTGGCGATACCCGGCGCGGCGATGATCCTGGACGGTGACTTGCTCTCGGCTGCTGATGGAAAGGTGGTCTACCACAACAGCGAGTGGTTGTCGCCGCCCATCCCCGCTGGAATCACCCAACGTGGCGTGGACTTCGGCCTCGACGCCTTCGGTGCCGATTGCTTCGGTAATAATGGACAGTCGCGCTTCTCCACCGAGATCCTCTACCGCCACGAAGACCCGGCGCTCACCTTCACCGATGGTGACGTGCTGAAGTTCGGCGGCGGGATCAAGGAGAAGAACTGGGACCTGACCGCGGGCTTCGAGCCAGTGGCCAGGATGGTGGGGCTGGACGCCCTGACCTATCCGCACTGGCGGGAGGAGTGCGAGGGAGAGAGGAAGGAGATTTACCTGCCTATGATCATGCGCCGCTTCCAGCAGGAACCCTACTGACTGAGGAGAGGCTCTGCAGGATCTCGGTGCTGCAAAGCCTCCATAGCTCTGTCCGCGCTTGCAGCCCCCTTCTGTATGTATATGATATAGAGGGGGGCTGCGTTGTTGAAGGAGACTAGACCTTTCCCTTTACCTTCGGTGGCTGCAATTACACCACTGTTTAGTTCCCTTGGCCACGCTGTTTGCATTTGACACTTGGGTCGTTGTGTGGTACAATAGCAAGCAGATATTGACCGACACCTAGCCATCGTTGCCGCCATCGTAGCTGATAGCCAATGTAGGGGGTGAGGGCATGAGACACTGAAGGCCAACCTTTTCCGCAAGTCAGGAGGGGTTGGCTTTTGTTGTTTTTTGAGTATTCTGAACGTCCGCCTAGTATCCCAAATCGGGTGACTAGGTGGACAGATGTCCAGATAATAAGTAGTTGGGCGGCTATATTATCGCTATCGCGCCCCAAAGTGTTATTACCCAACAGCCCGTTAATTTTTTACCGAAGCAAACCAAAAGGAGTAGAAATTCATATGAAATCATCAATCCAGGCTTTAGTGAAGCAACATGCGTTCATCGTTTTTGTGGCGTTAGCGATCTTAACCAGTTGGTTTCCCTGGTATACTGGTGGAACTGGTTTTCTTGTCTTTGGGCCGTCCATCGCTGGGGTTATCATAATTGCCGTCACTAGCGGAAAATCGGGGTTGCAGGATTTGGGGAAACGCGCTCTGCGCTGGCGCGTGGGTTTCCTCTGGTGGGCAGTTGCCCTCTTTTTCAGCGGACTGATCCTTCTTTTGTCCCTCGGCATCAATATTCTTCTAGGAGGTCAGCTTCCTAGCTTTGCCTTTCTCAGGCAAGAATGGTACCTGGCACCGGTGTTCTTCCTCCTGACTATTATCGGCGGTCCATTGGGCGAGGAATTTGGCTGGCGTGGATTTGCGCTGCCCAATCTGCAGCGCAAATGGAACCCGATGGTTGCCAGCATCATCATCGGTACAGTGTGGGGGCTATGGCATTTACCGCTCTTCTTTCAGCCGGGTTCTTTGCATCACCAGCTAGGCATCGAGTTGCTGCCCGTATTTGTGATTGGTGAAATAATCCTTGCGATCATTATGACCTGGGTATATAACAAAACCGGGAGCAGTTTACTGGTTGGCGGCATTATTTTACACAATGCCGATAATTTCTGGTCAACCTTGCTGATCACCGACGTAACCCTGGTAACTGCCTTGCATGGCGGCGCACCGCCTCAAATTGATATGTCGCTTTATATGACGTCTATTGTCGTTGGGATACTTGTGATACTCATCCTTGCGGCTGTGACGAGTGGTAACCTTGGTCTTTCGAAAGATATGACAAATGAAGCTTGATAGGAATACGATACTGTAGGTGAGAAGCCGCCCAACCACGCATGGAGCCGACCCGCCTTCGGCGGCGGGTAAGCGGCGCGAAATTTGCAATCCAGGGCTATAATCAAATTGTCTCAGATTGCAAACACGGCGGGCGGCTCATGCACACGTTAGGCAGACTCGAAGCCTGTTCGAGCGGCGCAAACCCGACCATCAGCTTTCTGTCTCCGAGTGTCCTCGGACGCCCAATCGTAAAAGCTGCCCTGATCGCAGGGCGGCTTTGCTTGTGGCCCACTGTGGCAACGCAGGATTTAGCCGCTGTCACAAAGGCCGCCGATAGAGAATGTACTGCCTGTGCTCCACGAAGCCCACGCTCTCGTACAGGCGCGTAGCACCGGTCAGGCTCTCGGCGTCCACCCCCAACATGGCGGACTCCATGCCGGCTTCCTTCAGGGCGTGCAAACCTGCCAGGAGCAGGGCCCGGCCCAGTCCCTGGTGCCGGTAGGGACGGCGCACACCCAGGATATCTACCAGACCTTCCTGACGCCCAATGCGGGCGATGTGCTCTTCGTTAACGTCGCAAAGACAGAGACCGGCAATCTCCTCCCCCGCCACGGCCAGCAGATTCAGTTCCGGACGAAAGCGGGGCCGGCTGGCCCAATGGAGCCACTCCTCTAGCGGCTCCGGGATGAAGTCCCAGTGGTCGGCGAAGGCATCGTTGAACACGGCCAACGTCGCCTCGTTGTCCTGACCTCTGACCCAGGCTCGCACGGAGATGCCCGGAGGGAACTGGGGTTCGGGGATGTTCTCCAATGGCGCGTAAGCCATATCCAAGAAGTAACGGGTCGGGCGCATGCCGAAGCTCTCAAAGAGAGCCATGCGTCCGGCCTCTCCATGTTCACAGTCGGCGTCGAAGTACACCGTCTCGCTGACGACCTCCCCCTGCCGCTCCTCAGCTCGCTGGTGAGCCCGCTGCAACAGGCGCCGTCCGATGCCCCACCTGCGCCACTCTGGATGGACGACGCCCTCGATCTTGAAGACGCTTTCCGCTTCCCCTTTCTCCAGCCGAAGCTTCACATAACCGACGATTCGTTCCCCCACCTGAGCCACGAAGACGTTGTCCTCAGGCTTGAGGGTGGGCGAGCCGAACCGCTCCCGCAGTTCCTGGAGCGAGGTACCCCACTCCAGTTGATCCACGGCGTCGGCCGCGTTGATGAGCTCGACCAGGGGTTCCAGATCGCGCTCACGATAGTTGCGTATCCTCACTTCGTTCATTAGCCGCTCCTTTTTGTTCTTCCTCGCCGTTGGGCGAGGTCTCCGACCGAGCCCCTTTTGTCTCGGTCGGAAGACCTTCAGGGATCGGGGGTAAAAAGAGCCGTGGACGACAGACAGGCCCACGGCTCAGGTAGAAGTCAGGCGAAATAGAAAAGCCGTGGGCACGTAGCGCGCCCACGGCAGTTGTAGACATAACTCATCGTTGAACAGGCGTACTACGACAAGGCACAATGACGAACCCGCCATTCATGTTAGGCAGGTTGTGGTCGAGAGACTTGACGTAGAGCATACCTTTCACCTCCTGTGGGAATCGGGCGGTATTATATCAGAGAAGGGACGTTTTGTCAAATAAAGGTCTTTTTGGGCTAAAGTGACGAAAGCTTGACACAACTCGTTTTCTGCGTTACAATTGCAGCGAATTTGAAATCCAAAACGTGGGCGCTCGAAGCCTGCCCTACATGCCAGCCAAGAGCGCCCACGCGCGTTTGAGGCTGGCTTCTTTGGCGTGATTGCCGCTGGGCTAGAGAGAGGGAAGGTCATGAAGAGAACAATAGCTTTGGCCGTTCTGGCCGGGGTTCTCTTGTCAACAAGCATGGTGGGTTGTTCAACCGCTGGGGTTGAACCAGAGACGACGCCGACGTCGCCCACGACGGCGATCCCAACACCCGTTGGCGAACCGAGGCGTGGGGGCATGGTGGTCATCTCCTACGGCGGGGGCACGCCGAGGCACTTCAATCCGGCGTTGGCGTCGGGCACCTCGACCGCCATGGTTGGCACGCAGATTTTCGCCAGCCCCTTGCGCTACGACGAGAACTGGAATCCGCAACCCTATCTGGCGCAAAGCTGGGAGGTTTCGGAGGACGGCCTGGCCGTGACCCTTCACCTGGTCGAGGGGGCGACCTTTCACGACGGCTATCCCATCACCTCCGAGGACGTGGCCTTCTCCGTGATGACGGTCAAGGAATACCACCCGTTCAAACCCATGTTCGCCCCAGTGGAAAAGGTGGACACGCCCGATCCGCACACGGCGGTGATCCGGCTGTCGCGTCCCCACCCGGCCATCCTGCTGGCCATGTCGCCCGCCCTGCTGCCCATCATTCCGAAGCACGTCTACGGGGACGGCCAGGATCTGCCAACCCATCCCGCCAACCTGGAGCCAGTCGGTTCCGGGCCATTCCGGCTTGTCGAATACGTCCCTGGTGAATCCATCGTGCTGGAGCGATACGCCGACTACTTCATTCCGGGGCGCCCCTATCTTGACAAGATCATCATCCGGCTGGAGACCGATGCAAATGCTCAGGTGATCGAATTGGAGCGCCAGGAAGCGCATCTTGCGCCTGCTTTCGCCGAGCTTGATGGCCTCGACAGGCTTAGCCAGAGTGAGCACCTGGTCGTCACGCAGCGAGGCTATGAAGGAATCGGTTCCATCAACTGGCTGGCGTTCAATCTCTTGCGCCCCCCATTGGACGACAAGCGCGTCCGGCAGGCCATCGCCTACGCCGTTGATCCCGAATTCATCATAGAACATTTGCACCAAGGCCGATCACGACGCGCCAACAGCCCCATATCGCCGGACAGCCCTTTCTACGAACCCAACATTCCCGCCTACCCAGTTGACCTGGACAAGGCCAACAAGCTGCTTGATGAGGCCGGGTATCCCGCACAGTCTGACGGCACGCGCTTCTCTTTGTCGCTGGATTACATTCCGGTCATACCCAGCCAGCAGCTAGATGTGGCGTTGTATCTCAAACGTCAACTGGCCAAGATCGGGATTGACGTCCACGTCCGCAAATCAGCAAGCTTCTCGGAATGGGCCGAGCGCATCGGAAACTGGGACTTCGACATGACCATGGATTCGGTCTACAACTGGGGGGACCCGGTGATCGGCGTGCACCGGACGTATTTGTGCGACAACATTCGACAGGGCGTGGTCTGGTCGAATACGCAAAACTACTGCAACCCCAGGGTGGACGAGATCTTGCATCAGGCTGAAGTGGAGCTGGACGAAGACAAGCGAAAGTCGCTGTACAGTGAGTTCCAGCAGATCCTCACGGATGAGCTTCCCATCGTATGGATCAACGTGTTGCCATTTCATACCGTCTACAACACCGGGCTGGGGAATCCGCCACTGTCCATTTGGGGTGTACACTCTCCGCTGGACGAGCTCTATTGGAAAGAGCCGCCGACCAGAGAGTATGCTCCAGTTCCAACGCTTGAGGGCGAAACGTCGGCGGTCAAAGAAGCCGGCGTGCGGGCCATCGCGCTGTTGCAGGAAGTCGGGCTATACGAGGCCCGGGATGCCTTCCGTGACCCGGAACAGGGATTTCTCAACCTCAAAGGGTCTGGCCTGCACGTCGTCGGCTTCACCCGCGAGGGCATCGTGTTCCTCGATAATTCCGGCCAGACGAAGCCGGGGATGGACATCAGCGGCATCCTCGATCTTGAGGGTAACAAGCTGCTGCCGCTGTTTTTGGACGCCGCTGAAGGTGAGAACGGCGGTCACGTCAGTTCCCAGGGGGTCTGGCCGCATCCGGCGACTCAAGAAGTCGGCCCCATGTCGGCCTGGTGCGGCCTGCTGAGCAATGAGGACGTGATTTGCGCGCTGGAGTGGGATGGGTTTTGATCCTTCGGCTAGGCTCAGGACAGGGTTTCGAGTTTTGGGTTTCGAGTGAATTCGTTTATTCGTTTGGTATTCGTTGACAGAGAGGGTAGTTTGGCCTGGAGGTAATAGATGAAGTTCTTACGCGATGCTTCGATACGCATCAAAGTCCTGATCCCGCCAGCCGTTTTGATACTGGCCCTGGGGCTGGTGTCGCTGTTGGCCATCTACGGAATGGGTAAACAACGGGCAGCCCTCAGCGAGGTAAACGACATCGCCCTTGATAGGATCACGCTGATAAATGAATTTGTCGTCCTGAGTGAACAGGTGCAGTCCGACGTGTTCCAGCACGCGGTGCTGCATTTCATGAACGTGCCAGAAGAAGAGCTCCAGTCTGTCCACGAACGTTTGGAGCAAGGGCTGAACGACCTGGATGTCATTTACGGACAGATCCTGGCCAAGTGGTCATTGGATCAGACGGAACGCTCAATCCTGGAGCGGATGAAAGGGCCGATAGATGCTTTCAGGCTACAAGCAATACAGGCCGCTGTCGTAGTTTCTGACAACCCGTCCTTCGGCATCCTCCTGGTGCGCTCAGCCACTGTTCCGTTTGCCGAATTCCGCGCCACGCTTGCGGAATTCCTGGATTACCAGCAGGCCAAGATTGTCCGTGCTGAGGCCGAATCCAATCAAAGGGCTAGAACAATCAGCACCGTGCTCATTGCCGTCACGTCTCTGATCGCGCTGGCCGGGATATTCACCACGGTGCTGGTCAGTACCCGCTTGATCTCTGGGCCGATACTGTCAATAACCGATTTGATGCGCCGTCTTGCAGAGGGCGATCTGTCCATAGAGGTTGGTGGCCTCGAACGGCGGGACGAGATCGGGGCGATGGCGCGGGCCGTGGAAGTGTTTCGGAATAACGCCATTGAGAAGGCTCAACTGGACGAAGAGCTGCGGGAGAGCGAGGAGCGCCTCAAGCAGATCGCCGACACGATTGAAGATGTGTTCTGGATAACCGACTGGACGAGTCACAGGACTCTGTTCGCCAGCCCGGCATACGAGAACATCTGGGGGCGATCCCTTCAGAGCCTCTACGACAATCCCACAGATTGGGCCGATGCTATTCACCTCGATGATCGTCAGCGCACCTGGGAATCTTTCGTGCAACTGGATCAGGAAGACAGCTATGACGAGGAATACCGGGTGGTGCGTCCGGATGGTTCAATACGGTGGATTCGGGATCGAGGGTTCCCGGTACCTGATGAGAGTGGGCAAGTCTATCGTGTCGCGGGAATCGCCCAGGACATCACCGAGCGCAAGCGGGCGGAGCAAGCGCTGAAAGAGTACTCCGATCGGCTGGAAGAGATGGTAGAGGAGCGCACCAAAGAGCTCCGCGAGGCCCAGGAGCAACTGATCCGCCGAGAGAAGCTGGCGGTGTTGGGGCAACTGGCCGGCGGGGTGGCTCACGATCTGCGTAACCCGCTAGGGGCCATCAAGAACGCTGCCTACTTCCTCAACATGGTCCTGGAAGAGCCCGATCCGGAGATGAAGGAGATGCTGGAGATCGTGGAGAAGGAAGTGGGGACATGCGACAGGATCATCAGCAGCCTGCTGGACTTCGCCCGGGCCAAGCTCCTCATGCGGCGCAAGGTGGACGTCAACGAGGTCGTCCAGGACGCGCTGTCCCGTGCCGCCGTGCCGGAGAACGTGGAGGTGGTGAGCCAACTGGACGAGGCGCTGCCGACCATCCTGGCCGACCCCGACCAACTCACTCAGGTCTTCGGCAACATCACCCTCAACGGTATCCAGGCGATGCTCGAGGGCGGGCGGTTGGTGGTCAAGTCTGAAGTAGAAAGTCCGGAGTGGGTGGCCGTCTCTTTTACCGATACGGGCTTGGGCATCCCCGAGGAGAACCTGGAGAGGATTTTCGAGCCGCTGTTCACCACCAGGGCCAAGGGCATCGGGCTGGGGCTGGCGCTGATCAAGACCCTGGTGGAGGGGCATGGGGGCAGTGTCGAGGTGCGGAGTGAAGTGGG
>CAZGKH010000086.1:0-1057 GCA_964525665.1 uncultured Anaerolineae bacterium
CGGCTCGGTGTCGCAGCGATAGTCCTCAAAAAGGGACCTGTAGGGCGCATAGGTCCCAGACGTGTCTTTGGTCAGCTCTATTATTTCTTCGCACAAGCTGGCGTATCCGTGGATGGAGAGATCAGTGAATTGGAAAAGGAAGTCACTCAAGATGTCGGCCATCTCATCGTCCAGATCCAGTTGCCCCGCCTCGACCAGTTGCATGATGATGGCCGCTGCGAAGGGTTTGGTGAGGGATGCAATGTGATACGGGGTATTCTCGGCAGCCGCTATCTGGTTCTCGACATCGGCGTAGCCAAAGCCCCTGGCGAACACGACCTCTTGTCCCTGTAGCACGGCGACGGAGAGGCCGGGGATGTTCAGCTCTTCGCGCAGACGTTCGACCTCTTGTTCGAAGGTCTGTATGGAGTCTGGGGTGGCAGGTTGCTCGGCTTCAGTGGGCGTAGCCCTCTCACCGCAAGCTGCCGTTCCCGTGATTATGGCCAGCAAGGCCAATAGGGCAAGTATCTTGTTCTTCATCCTCTTTCTTTTTCCTCCTCATTCTTTGCGTCCTGCTCAAGGTTGACGAGATTGCCAGGCAATGGCCCTCTATTCCCGGGAATACTCCAGCTTGATGCTCAATGCGCCATCGAGATCAAACAGCTTAATCGTGGTACCATCCAGCACTACGTGACCGCAGCCTCCCTCTCCCAAATCTGGATTCGTAAACTGAGAGCATAGCTTGTCATCTTCCACCCACCATTTTCCGGTATCTATCAAGGCCCCTGCCACTGACACCGGCATGGTGCCATCTTCAGAGAAGGATACCACGAGCTCTCCAGTGCCGCTTGCAGTTCGCGCGGTGCTCCCCGCTATGGTCTCTTGCAGATTGTCGGCGGTGAGCCGAACGCCCTGGGCTGATTCGATGAAGGGGGACTCGCCGATCTCCGTCTCGCCCGCCGCGTCCAGGATGAGCCATAACAGGAGGCCGATCTGACCCTCATCAACGGATTGGCCTTGCTCATCGGTGTTGACGCGGTGAACGACCACCAAGTTGCGGTAAGGCAGCACGATGGCC
>CAZGKH010000086.1:1157-12105 GCA_964525665.1 uncultured Anaerolineae bacterium
ATCGGTGTTGACGCGGTGAACGACCACCAAGTTGCGGTAAGGCAGCACGATGGCCTTCTGCCCGCCCCAACCAGAGGCGTAATAGCTGTGCTCCTTCACCTCCACGTTGGGGAACAGCCCGCCCTTGACGCCCGTCCACCACATGTAGCCGTAGTCACTATCGGGGCCGGTTTGGGAGTAGGCGGCCGTGCTCTCACGGACCCAGTCGGCGGGGATGATCTGCTGGTCCCGCCAACGGCCCTCTCGCAGGAACAGGAGAGCGAAACGGGCCAGGTCTCGCGCACTCATGCGGAAGCCGTAGTAGGGATGCATTGAATAGGATTCATAGTAATATTCCAGATCCTCTATGGGATAGTCCTGCATTCCGATGGGATCGGCGATGCGCGCCTTGAACGCCTGGTAGATGTTCTCCTCTCCGGTTTCCTGATCGAAGATAGTTCCCAGGGCGTTGAAATCCCAGTTGTTGTAGTACCAGAACTTGCCGGGCAGATGGCTGCCCCTCTCTGGCCGCATGGCCTTCATGCTAGGAGCTTCGCCAGCAGCGGGGATGTAGACCCCAGACCGCGCCCTCAACAGATCGGTGACGGTGGCTTGCTTCTCCGTTTCCGTCAGGGGCGTGTAATCGTCAATGCCCAGCTCTTGGAGCGTCTTTGAGATGTCTATCTCACCCTCGGCCGCATAGATGCCGTAAAGGGCGCTCATCAGGCTCTTGCGCACGGAGTGGCACTTGTAGTTCCGCGTAATGTCGCCCCAGGCATCCACTACCACCCCGTCGTCCACGATCATCACCGCCGCCGAGCCGATCCGCTCCGAGTACTCCTGCGCTCTGGCAAGCTTGTCCGACGACCAACCGAGCTGTTCAGGGGTCGTTGCTTCTTGCCAGACTTCGCCGGGGTATACTCCGCTGACAGAGTCGTCGTAGGGCGTAGGCGATGCGGCTGGCTGACCACAACTGGTCAGCAGCAGAGCGAGCAACATAATGACAAGCATCAGGTTCGTTTTCATTGTCTTTCCTTCTCCTTATTGATTTGCTATTCGCTTTGTGCCTTATCCACAAATTCGGTACCAGACACTTTTGCCAAACGCGCAGGTTTTAATCACGAATAGCACGAATATGCGAATTTCACGAATGCTTTTCTGTCAATTTTAACTGAATTCGTGTCATTCGTTCATTCGCGACATTCGTGTTCCAGAAACTGTCCGGTAGCGAATCCACGAAAACCGTGTTGAATGTTCCATGCCTACGACAGGTTCGATACTGTCAGCCCCAGGGAGGCGACCAGCAGGGCGACGCTCAATAGCAACGCGCCCCAAGCGTTCCGCAAAGACGGCAGCACCATCTTGTTCTCCTCCACAGTCGGCCCACCGGCAAACAACCAGACGGGTAAGCAGTCAGACCGGCGGCGTGTCAGCCAGGCATTGAGCGGGTAGACAACGAGCGCAGCAGCCATGGCAGCCGGGGAGATCATGAACCAAAGTAGCGGATTGCTCAGCTCAGGGGGGCCTGGAAACCACCGCTCTACCAGGAAGAGTAGCACCGGAAACATGCCTGCAAATGCTAGATTCGCCGAGATGAGCTCGGTCAAGGCCGTGCGGCGGAGGGCAATCCAGTATCTTTCCCCTAGCCGTGAGACCACCAGTAGAGGGCGGAAGGCCAGCACCCCGATGATAAGCGGGGCAACGTATGTGACAACCAGAATGTCCATTGGTTTGGGGTCGGGCAGGAAGTAGACGAAGTATGCCATCCCAAGGATCCACACGACGGCATATCCGGCCACGCTGTACAAAGTCGCTGCCAGGGCGCGCCGCCAATTTGTCAGCGTAGCTTGCGGCTCTGCTGAACGCAATGGCTGGCGGTACGACAGCAAGTAGGCCACCAGCCCCAACGGGCCAAAGATGGCGGTGATGAACGTCCAGACCAGTCTGCCCCCCCAAGGTACGGCCGTGCCCCGCACCGAGTCCCAGAGCAGGACAGCCAATGAGCCCGCCGTCAGGAGCAGCCAGACCCAGGCCACGTTCTTCTCGGCGACTATCTTTCCCTGATGTCGCAGATAGTCACTGGTGGCCCGTTCTACCGTCTGTTGGGAGAAAAGGTCGCTGATTCGATAGTACTTGGTGGGACCAGCACGGGCCATTTCCTCTGCCACATTGAGGGTAACGACCTCGTCAAACTGGTGCCAATGATACAAGTAGATCAGGCCATTTCGCAGATCGAAGATGTTTGAGTAAACCGTATTGACAGAAGCGCCCTCTTGGTGGACAGCGTCCAAGATGGATCGGGCGTAGTCCGCCGTGAGATCGTCTTCGTCTTCGATTCTCTCCAACATTGCGGTCGCAGCGTCGTATCGCCAACAGGGAAAGCCGCCGTCCTTAGGATTAGCCAGGTTGAAGTTGGTTGAGACGAGATGGCCGTCTCCTGGCTGTTTTCTCGTGAAAGCCAGCTCACCGTCTGGGCCGGCACTGATCACCACCGCATCCCCTGTGGCGTCCGCGAGATGTAGTTGAGCTCCCAGCGAGCTTCCCCAAGCGTATTGCTTTGCGAGATCAATGGCTTCCTGCACGGTGGCGCATCTCTCCAGAATCCAGCGGCCCGGCTTGCCAGGCAAAGGGCGTAGTTCTGGATGGGGGTTCAAGGGCGCCTCCGGGAGGGCATTCCAGTCAAAGGCCAGGCCCTTCTCATTGATGCCGCCTTGAGGATAGCGGTTGTCAAAACCGAGGTAGACGCCGCCGTACTTCGACGCTTTGGGGCCAACGACCCAGTAATACGTATTGGGATTGATCCAATCTTCGTTGTTGCCGAAGAGAACCGTGTCGCCATAAGAAGCAGTGAAAATGGTGCAGGATTCAGGCGCCGCTGGCTTTCCGCAGGCCGTCAGGCCCAAGAGCATGACCAGCAGGGCCAACGTGGCAAAGGCTTTGAATCTCATCGCTCTTTTCCTCTTTTCTTTTCCGTTGATGACGGGCGAGACGAGTCCTCAATCTCGTCTAACTCATTATACAGCAAAAACCCCCCAGCCGCAACGGCCATAGGGGGGATTTTTGCATTGGACAGGTGTACAATCTTCTTGTTGGTCAGGTGTCCAGGTATCAGCGTCCCAAATCAACTACCTGTGGGCGCCATCTCGGAACCGCGGATGGGCAGGAAGTCGCGGATCAACAGGAGTGAATCTGCGTATTCCCGCTGGTCTGCGATTCCGGATGACCAGATCCAGCACCGAAAACGCCCGCCGTGAGCCTCGACTCGCTCACGACGGTGGGGTGCTGACCAAGCGGCGCCATCGTTGCAACCTCACCCAGTTGGAGGAGGGGAGCACACCTCCGGTTCTGCGGATTCGGTGACAAACGTCCACTCGCTGCCAACGGCGGGTAGATAAGAAAGACTTGGCTGATTGTCGGGGCACAGTGCCACGCCACAGTCCAACAGGTTGGGGGCTCTGACTCGCTACCCCACACCGACTCCCTAAGCCACATTTATCTAAAAGTAGCTTTCCATCAATCTATTCACCCACTCTGGTACTCTGGGTGAATCTACTCTATCGAATTGTGGGTAGTATGGCTTAATGTCCAATACGGGTGTGCCGTTTATGGCGTCAAGCCCCTGGATTTCCAGATGATCATGGCCGACGCCAATGATCTTCACCGAGGTGATCCCTATGGGATTTGGTCTGTTCTTTGCCCTTTGGGATAGGATGCCTACCTTGGGCATACTTTCTAAGCCTCTGGGACGACGTTGGAGGTGTTTTTCTTCTTCGTAATGGGCTTGGTGAAGATATGTCACGATCACTGCATGGGAGAAATCCTCAAGCCCAGATAGCGCTCCTGTGTATTCGGGCTGCAATATGATGCGTGATGTGATTTCTCCCCAATTCTCATCTGTTCGTTCTGTTACGGGTGAAGATACGTATCCGATGGGTTTCAATCTGATCTCATTCATGATCATCTTTGGGTCATAGGCTAACGGACGCAGCGGAAGCCGACGTCGTCATTCGCCAGGGTCATGGAGCTGGCGCTCCGCTCGGTGGTGCGAACCAGGTTCTGGTCGCTGAACCAGCCGCCTCCCCTAATCACCCTGTACTTCTCCCCATAATACGGAGAATAGAAGTCGCCGCCAGGATAGGCCTTAAACCAATCCGTCGTCCATTCGGCCACGTTGCCTGCCATGTCCAGCACCCCATAAGGACTGGCCCCGGCGGGGAAGCCACCCACGGGGGTGGTCCCGCGATTGCCTGTCTCTTTGGCATTGGCCCTGGCTGCATCCCACTGGTTGCCCCAGGGGTAGGCGCGCGCATCGGTGCCCCGTGCGGCCTTCTCCCACTCCGCCTCGCTGGGCAGCCTCTTCCCAGCCCACGCGCAGAAAGCAACGGCGTCGTTCCAACTTACCTTCACCACGGGGTGCTGAGGTTTGTTCTTGGCATAGTATCGCCAAGACGTGTCACCTGCCTTCTCTGCATCGGTGACGTAGCCCGTCTCCCGCACAAACCTCTCAAACTCCTGATTGGTCACTTCCAGCCTGTCCATCTCAAAGCCATCAACGAAGACCGCATGGGGCGGCCTCTCGTCCTCGACATCGCTGCCCATGGTGAACTCTCCAGCAGGGATAGCTATCATGGTCGTCTCTGTGGAGGAAGCTGCAACTGGTGGGATAGGGGTCGCTGTGGGCGGTGGGAAGGTGGCCGTCGGCGCCAGGGGGGCAGGTGTAGGGGCTGCTTCTACAGGCTTTGGTGTAGCTTCTACAGACAGGGCGGCAGGCGGCTGATCGGGCGTTTCGCTAGACAATGCGCCCAGCTCCGCCACGGCCTCTCCTCCGTCTGGCTTCACCTCCAAGGCGCGGGTGAACTGAGCCTTCGCTTCCTCTGGCCTGCCCTCTTCGACCAGTTGGCGTCCGTAGTTGACGTGGGCCGCGTATAGCTTCTCGATCATGTTAGCGTCGCCAGGGCTGTCGGCCAGTATCTGCTCGATCAATCCTGTGACCTCACCCCACTCTTCAGCCCGTTTGTCGTCATCGCTGGCTGCCGCCCAAGCCTGGTGCAAGCGCTGTTCCAACTGTTCTGCAGTCAGGGCTGGTGTGCTGGTCGGGACAAAGGCAGGCGTTGGCAGCGGCGCCCAGGCAATTGCTTGTTCCAGTCCTGTCTGGGCTTCCACTCCGTCGGGTTTGATCTTGAGAGCGCTATTGAACTGTGCTATGGCCTCATCGGGATCGCCCTCCAGCAGGGACTGGAGCCCATAGTTGACGTGAGCCGCGTACAGCTTCTCGATCAGGTCAGCGTCGCCAGGGCTGTCGGCCAGGATCTGTTGGATCAACCCTATGACCTCCTCCCACTCCTCTGCATGTTTGTCGTCGTCGCTGGCTACTGCCCACGCCTTATGCAACCGCTCCTCCAAGGTCAACTCCAGAAACTCACCTGGTTCAGAATCGCAACCGACCAACACCGCCATTGTCGCGAGAATCAAAAAGATGGCCAGCACAGGCAAGGGTTTCAGTCTGACCTGCTTCTCAGCCGCCGTTGCGCATTGCAATTGAGTCGTTTTCATTCCTCTGCTCCTCCTCAAGCATGTTAGCCAGTAGTTTTGCACTTTTTACAGAGGGCGTACTGTCAACGGATTTCTGGAACGGATTGAACGGATAATAGCTCAAGCGTTTATCCGCGTTAATCTGCATCCCAAGAGATCTGTTCCAACGCTCCGCCGGGGATGACCGAGCGGTTCATGTACAGTATACCAGGTTTCGCTGTCTTTGGCAACGCAAGAACACTGCTCTCTCTGGGCAAGCGTAGATGTCTGACTATTTCTATCGGATTATATTGATTTATGTAGGTTTCAATGGGCAGAAAACGCCGGGCTTTGATACACTTCTGCGCTCAGGAAATCCCAAAACTGGTGCGCGCAAGGGGGTAAGAAAACGGGGCGTTGTGCATCTTATTAGGGAAGCACCAAGAAACAAACCTAATGAAGTACAAAAAAACACAAACACCTTTAAGGAGGTAACTAACTATGAAGAAGAGATTAGCAACTATAGGATTACTGGCAATACTGGCCGTGAGCCTTATCCCCTCTGCCGCCTTGGCGGACAGCCCTACAAGGATCTACACTGGTATAGCCGATACGTACGAGGAACTGGTGTTCTCAGTGAAGGAATCGGGCGACAAGTGGCAAGTGTTCGAGGGCCGCTCGACGGGCAACAGCAATGACGTAGTACTGACCCTGAGGGGCGACCGCATCTACAAGGGCAAGACCCTGACCAACGCCAACGTGCTGTTCACCATTGAGGGCAATAGCATCATCCCCGGCCGCGACAGGCGGGAGGCCAACGCAGTCTGGACCTTGAAGGATGGCCATGTCTACGCTGGAAATGTCACCAGCCCCGACAACATCGTGTTCTCCTTCGAGCTCGCTGACAGAGGCCGGCTCTACCTGGGCAACAGTAAACAGCTAAGCAACGTGGTGTTCACCGTAGCTGGTCAAATGGAGGAGATTCTCTTCCTGCTACCGATCCTGGCTGGCATGTAGTAAGTCTAGGCAAAGGCAAGCAGTGAATTGAGCAGATGGAACAAAGGGGGACCGAAAGGTCCCCTTTTTGCTATTCTGGTTGACGTGACCGCCTTCAAGCGGCGTCACGTCAACCTGGCTGCTCTTGACCTGGCCTATGGCGAACCAACACCACTTTGACCCTCTCCATGCTCAGTGTTGCGACACGGTTAGAGCAGGGTTGGCGGAATAGGCGGATTCTTATTCTCGCCACCCTGTCGCCAAGCGCCGCAAACTGAAGGGGGTGTCGGATAGCAGGTTGCCAGCGCGGAAGAAACGCGCCGCTAATACTACCATCAGGTAGGTGGTGACAGCCAGCCCTGCCAGACTGACCATGATCTGCCAAAGCGGTACTCCTCCCAAGGCCAGCCGCGTCACCATCGCGCTCGGCGCGCTGAAGGGGAAGAGGCTTAACCCCAAAACCAGTGGGCTATTCGGTTCCTCCACGAAGAGCTGGCCGAACATCAGCGTGGGCATGAGGGGAAACGTCAACAACCAAGTCACCTGGCTGCCCTCACGGGCGGTGGGCGCGATGGCTCCCGCTGCCGCCATCACAGAGGCGAAGAGCAGGAAGCCCAATGCCAGGAAAAGGATGGCCCAAACGATGAAGCCGGGCGGGAACGCAAAGCCAGAAATGTCCAGCAGGGCTGTACCCCGATTGAGGATCAGCGTCCCGCCGCCAAACCAGACGCCCAGTTGCACCAACGTCACCAGGCTCAGGCCCAGGATCTTGCCCATCATCAGTTGGCGAGGGTGCAGGCTGAGCAGCAATACTTCTACGGTGCGGTTCTCTTTCTCGGCGGAGACGCTGCGCAGGAGGTAACTGCTTCCCACCAGCAAAATGAAGTAGAACATATACGGCATCACGCGGGCGACAAGCTCAGCCAGCGCCCGAACACTCTCGTCAGTTTCCACGGGCGGGTTGATGACGTGTCGCTCGGCGTAGTCGCCGGGGGTGGGGTTTCGCAGGGCGTTGACCAACCGCGCGTCGCCGGTGAGGTTGAGGTTGATGAGGTAGGCGAGCATCCACTCGTTGGCGCCGTGAAAGGCGGCCCCCATGTTCTCGCCACTGAGGAGTATCTGGAAATCCTTGTCGTAGACGGTGACGTCTCCGCTGGCGATGTAGTCGGCGGGGATGTGAGCGTACTGTTCGATTTCGTCTGTTTCCAGGGCGGCGCGGGCGGCGGCTTCGTCGGCATAGGGCCGGAACAGGTCGGGCGGGAGTTCTGATGGCATTTCGGCGATCAGCCCCGCCTCGTCCACCAGGCCGATCACTGGCATCTCGGCGGCGCTGGTCTCCTCTGTCTTATCGGCGTCGGCGCCCCCCAGGTCCAAGTCACTATCCTGAATCGCGCCGTAGACCTGGATCCCGAGGAGCAACACCGGCATCAAAAAGGTCATGATCCAGAACGAGGGTCTCTTTAGCATGGTTACAACTTCGTGTTTGATGACCAGCCAAACGTTTCGCATCTCTAATCTCCAACTTCTAATTTCCAATCTCTAATTTCTAATCCCCTCTTATCGCCGCCATCGCCCTCTTCAGGTTGAGCGGTTGTCCGTAGCGCAACATGCCAGCCCGGAAAATACGCGCCGCTGCCCACACCATGGTAATCGTGGTGGCGACCAACAATATCCAACTGACGCTGATTTGCCACAGAGGCACCGTACCCAAGCCCCAACGCATGGAGATGGTCAGGAAGGCGGTAGTGGGGAACAACGATAGGAAGACGCTGAGCGGCTGGCCAGGGTTCTGGAGAATGACCACCGACAGCATGACTGGAAGTATGAAGAGCATGTTGAGGAGGCCGGCCATTTGCTGGGCCTCCTGCACCTTCGTCACCGCCGCGCCAATGGCCACCATCACTGCCGCAATCAGGGCATACGAGGGGATGAAGAAGAGCCCCATCACCCCCAGGTATGCCCACGGCATTGTCACCTGTTGTAATTCTTCGACATGGGGGGCGGCGACGATCAGTCCGACGATGGCAACAATGACATAAATGGAAAGCTGAGTCAAGGCTGCCGCCAGCAGCCCCAGCGTTTTGCCGCCGATGAGTTGCCCCGGCGTCACGGAGGTGATCATGATCTCCATCGTGCGGTTCTCTTTTTCGGTGGCCACCACCTGCAACATGTAGCCTGAGGCCGACATGGTGGCGATGAAGAAGAAAAAGCTGGCCACGAAAGGCAGGATGATGTTGACGATGCTGCGTTCGCTGAACTCCCGATTGCTGGCGATGTCGTGCACGGTGATGTCAGGCCCTTCGAGCAGTCGGTTTCGTATTTCATCCGGATACGTGGCGACGAGATTGGCGCGCACAAAGTTGTCGAAATCACGCCAGACGTCGTTGCTGGGCGGCTCTTCCAAGTAGTAGAGGTCTGTTTGGAGGGTGTTGGGGTAGTCGGACGGCAAGACGAAGAAGGCCTGAATCTCTTCGCCTTCCAGGGCGGCGAGGGCGGCCTCTTCGTCGGGGAAAGCGCGGACTTCGATGCCTGTCGGCATTGAAGCTAGTGATTGCCGGGTGACATCGAGAATGTCAGCCTGGTCCACGTATCCGACCGGCAGGGTGTTTTCGCCCGATGTCGCCACAAAAATGGCCAGCGCAATCACCGCCGCCATCCCCAAGGGGATCGCTAATGTGATAAGGATAAAGGCGCGCTTGAACACCGTGCGGCGGTATTCGTGTTTGGCGATCAACCATAAATTACGCATGGCGGGCCTCCAACTTCGCCGCTCCGTTGTTCTGCACCACATTGACAAAGATGTCGTCCAGCGAAGGCTCCTCCAGTTCAAAGCGTTCGATCTTCACGTTCTCGCGGGCGGCCAGGGTGCGGAACACGGCTTGTGGATCTGTGCCGACTTGCAGCGCCAGGTGCCACGTGCTGTTGTGCTGGCGGGTCTCCAGCACGCCGGGGATGTGGCTGAAATCGCCTTGCCCCTCGATGACGACGGCATTGCCAGCGAAGCTCCGCTTGATCTCGTCCACTGCGCCGTACAACACCGTTCGTCCCTCGTCAATGAGGACGATGCGGTCGCACAGCGCCTCCACCTGATGCATCTGGTGGGTAGACATCAGAATAGATTTGCCCGCCTGCCGTTGCTCCTCCAGAATCTGCTTGACCAGGCGGGTGTTCACCGGGTCCAGGCCAGCGAAGGGCTCGTCGGCCACGATCAGGTCGGGATCATGCAGGAGGGTGGTGATGATCTGCGCTTTCTGCTGCATACCGCCGCTCAATTCCTGCACCTTTTTCTGGCGATGTTCTGTCAGGTCGAACCGTTCCAGCCACTCACCCAGACGGCTGCGAGCGGTCTTGGCATCCATGCCTTTCAGCGTCGCCAGGTAGATGAGGGTGGGCTCCAGCTTCAGGTCTTTGTACAGCCCTCGATCTTCGGGCATGTAGCCGATGCGGCGTTTCTTGGCCAGGTCCAACTGGCCGCCGAAGACGCTGACCGTGCCGGCATCCGGCCTGAAAATGTCCAGCATCATGCGGATGGTGGTCGTCTTGCCCGCGCCATTGGGGCCGAGCAAGCCAAAGATCTCGCCCGGCTCGACGGCGAACGAAACATCCGCCACTGCCTGGGTGTCGCCGAAACGTTTGGCGAGATGTGATACTTCTACGGTGTGCATTTGGGTTTCTCCTTATTCTGTAAACTGCGTTGCTATTGCCTACGCATTGTCTTGCTTGTGACGCTCTTCGAGGCCGGCGCCGATGGCTATGCCGATGGCAAGGCCGGCCCCAACAAAGGCCATGTTGTCCAACGCCAGGCCCATTGCAGCGCCGAGGGCAATGCCAAGCGCCAGGCCAAGACCCGTGTAGCTGGTCTTCTTGGGGGTGTGTTTGTCCTGTTTCTCAGACATGATTTGCATCTCCTTTGTTGGGGGGTAGGCGTGCTCGTCGTGATGCACGCCTCTCACCTATCCGCCCATATTATAGCACAAATGGCCGATTTGCGCATCGGCCATTGGAGGGATTCTCGCATTGGACGGGCGTCCAATCTTTCTCTTGGTCGGGTGACCAATTCCTTCCAGTTTTGTCAAGACGGTGTCTTCGGGGCTGGCGACGTAGGCCGTGCGCTCTGGATCGGTGGCGACGACCTGGGCCTCGCAGCGCTCGAACTGCGCCCGGTCAAAGGGGCGCTGCTTGCGGACGAAAACATCCACCTTGAACATCGTCTCCAGATGGATGACGTTGAAGCTGCTGCGGTGGCAGATGGCATCCCGGATGGATTCGGCGTCCACGTAGAAAGCGTCGCCCAGGGTCTGGGCCAGTTGTTCTGCGTGTTCAAGACGCAAATCGGCTACCAGGTCGGTGTCCAAGGTCGCTCGCGCCACACCGTGTACCGTACTGGCCAGTGAGCATCCGATCAGGTACGGCACTTTCACATCCCCTAACACCCTCATGAGCGAGAAAGATTCGGATCTGG
>CAZGKH010000087.1:0-12006 GCA_964525665.1 uncultured Anaerolineae bacterium
ACCGCTGAGGCCGCTGGACTAGGGTCCAGCGTGAGCAGGTGAGTAGTTACCTTCTAACTTCTAATATCCAATCTCCAACTCACAAACCAGCCGCTTCCAAGACAGCCGGCACATGCTTCTCCCAGCCGAGGGGCATGAGGTGCACGCCCTGGCATAGGTCCTTCATCTCCCGAATCAGACGACCCGATATCTCGATGCTCGTTTTCACTCTGCTCTCAGCCTGGTCCATCTCCTCGATCAAACTATCGGGCACGTGCACTCCGGCCACGTTCTTGTTCATAAAGCGCGCCATACCAGCGGATTTAAGGAACACAATCCCCACCATCACCGGCACGTTCAGGTGCTTGACCTGGTTCATGAACTCCTCGAACCGCCTGGGGTCGTACACCGCCTGCGTCTGAAAGAACTGGGCCCCGGCCTTGACCTTTTTCTCCATCTTCATGAGCTGCGGCTCCAGCGGGTTGGCGCCCGGCGTCACCACCGCTCCCAGGCAGAAGCTTGGGCTGCCCTTCAGCTTCTGCCCCGCCAGATCCCGGCCCTGCTGCAGTTCGGACGCAGCGTGCAACAGGGAAACCGAGTCCAAGTCAAAGACCGGCTTGCCTCCTGGGTGATCGCCCAGGGAGATGTGGTCGCCGGTGAGGCAAAGAACGTTCTCAATCCCCAATACGTGCGCGCTCAAAAGATCGGATTGCAGGGCTATGCGGTTGCGATCCCGACAGGTTATCTGGAAGACTGGCTCCAAGCCCCTCTGCTTCAGAAGATGGCATACAGCCAGAGAGCCCAGCCGCATCACTGAACTCTGTTGGTCGGTGACGTTGATGGCGTCCACCTTACCGCGTATGATCTCGGCCTCTTCCAACATTCGCTCGATGTCAACGCCCTTAGGGGGACCAACCTCCGAAGTCACTGCGAACTTACCGGATTCGAATACTTCCAAAAGTGTCATCTCTTAGTGGCCTCCTTAGTCTCACTCACGGCTTTATCGCTGGTGTGCCTTCATATCGGCGCCAACTCGGGCCGGTGAGCAGGTTACCCCAGTTATGCAGAATCTGAAAAACGACCCGAGGGACTTCGCGCAGCAAGGGTTGATCCTTCCTGAACAGAGTCTCAAAGATGGACGGGCTCTCGAGCAAGCCCACCACCATGTTCTCCCAGGCCGAAGTCCCATATAGTCGCCAATCGGGTGGGCCCTCATAGTTATTCACCAGCAGATCCACCCGATCGAGCTGAACGGTACTCTCCCAGACCTCGTCCCACACACACCGCTTGCTCATGTCCACCTCGCACATGCCATCCATGGCTCCTCCACAGGGGCCATTGCGCTGTCCCTTGGGGCAACGCATCGGGCAGACGAAGCCCGTATGGCTCAGCACGCAATTGCCGCAAGATTGGCAATCGAAGAGCCATTCTTTTGCTTTCCTCTCAACAACAAAGAAAGTTTTGGAAAAGGCTCGATTTTGAAAAGCCTTTTCGAGTACATCATCTATTGACATTCGGTAATCTCCTTACTGTTATTTTCTCTTCTTTCGCAATTGCTTCTCCACCCGAGCCAGCAGCTCAGCGGGCTTGACGGGCTTGTCAATGTAGTCCTCGGCTTCCAAGGAGAAGCCGCGGCTCACGGACAGCGTAGTCTCCCCCACCCTCTGGGAGAAGCTGGTCAGCATCAAAACTGGGATGTCGGCGAATTCTGGATTGCCTTTGATCTCTTCACAGACCGTGAATCCATCACTCAGAGGCATGATGATGTCCAGGAGGATCAGATCCGGCTTCTCGTCCCGCGTTTTCTGCAAACCCTCCTCTCCATTGTAAGCCACGATCACGTCGTAGGGCTTGCTCTCCAGAACCTTCTTCGTGGCCTGCACGAAGTCAGGATCATCATCAATGAGGAGTATCCTAGCTCGCTTTTCCATTTCTCTCCTTTCCAACCTGTTCTCTAGGTTTTAGATTCTGATAGGAGTTTTTCCACCCGATGCAGCAAATCCAGGGGACGGATGGGTTTCTCCACGTAGTCATCCACGTTAAGGTCTATCCCTGTTTCTAGTTCATAACGTCGGCGGCTAGCCTCTTCCCGTACCGCGGTAGCGATCAGGATGGGGATGTCAGCATACTCAGCGTACTCATCATTCTCCTTCAGCTCTCGACAAACGCCGAAGCCGTCCAACTTGGGCATGAGGAGGTCCATAATAATCAGATCCGGCCCTTCATCCCGAATCCTCTCCAGACACTCCTCTCCGTTCAGAGCGGTGATCACTTGGTAGCTCCGGGCCTCCAACACTCTTTTGGTGGCCTTGATGATATCGGGATCGTCGTCAACGACCAGTATCTTGGCCGGATCACTCATTTGCCGCCCCCTGAAACACCGGCCTGGGCAGTAGCCCTGCCTCCCCCACGATAACCGGAACCATCTCCTCCCAGCCCACAGCCATGATGTGGAGACCATGAACCCCCGGCATCTCTTTGAGCTGCTCGATGGTCTCCAGGCAAATCTTGAGCCCTTCTTCTTTGGCATCCGCGGCGTCTTTCATACGGGCGACCAGTTCGTCGGGGACGTCTACACCGGCGACGTAATCTCTCATGTAACGAGCCATCCCAGCCGACTTCATGGGGATCACCCCGGCCAGAATGTGTACCTGCTCGTCCAGCCTCTGATCACACACCATCTCCATGAACCTCCTGAATTTCGGCACATCGAAGACAGCCTGGGTCTGGATGAAATCAGCCCCTGCTCTCACCTTCTTGGCCAAGCGCACCACTCGGAACTCGAAGGGGTCAGCGTAGGGATTGGAGGCCGCGCCGATGAACAAGGGAGCATCGCCAAAGAACTTGTCGTCGCTGAGGAACTTGTTCTCCTCGCGCATCTTCTTGAGGGTCTGGACCAACTGGATGGAGTCTATGTCGAAAACGTTCTTGGCCGTCGGGTGGTTGCCGAACTTCTGATGGTCGCCGGACAGGCAAAGGATGTTCTTGATCCCAAAAGCAACCGCCCCCAGAACATCGCTCTGAATCGCGAGCCTATTTCTGTCTCTACAGGTGATCTGCAGCACAGGCTCCAGGCCCATTTGCTTCACCATGGCACAGGCAGCCAGGCTACTCATCCTCACGATAGCCGTCTGGTTGTCGGTTATGTTCACGGCGTCACAGCAGCCTCTAACCTCCTCCGCCCTCTTCTCGACTACGTGGCGACGGGTACCCTTGGGAGGGCCCAGTTCGGCCGTTACCGCGAATTCACCACTTTCAAGCACAGCCTCCAGATTGCTTCCGGATTTCATGTTCCTACTCCTCATATATGAGGCGGGAGTGCGGACGCAAGTCCGCCTCATGGCAGGCTCGCGCCTGCACTCCCCTCATTTAGCTAACCAGGGTTTGGGGCACAGTAAAGGTGAACTTGCTCCCTTTTCCATCGGGGGTGCAGGGGCTCTCTGCCCAGATCTTCCCCCCGTGGGCTTCCACGATCTTCTTGGCTATTGATAGCCCCAGGCCCACCCCTGCCCTCTCCACGTCTCGGCCGCGAAAGAACTCGTCGAAAACGCGGGGCAGGTCTTCCGGGGGGATGCCTACCCCGGAGTCCATCACCTCAACATGAAGGCAATCTCCCCTGTCTTCTACGCTAAGGGTTATCAGGCCCTTCGCGGGCGTGAATTTGACGGCGTTGATCAACAGATTGTTCAGCACTTGCCGCAAGCGGTGGGGAGCAGCCTGGATCACAGGCAGCTTCTCCGGCATCTCCACCCTCAGGTCCATCTCCTTTTCCACGGCCATAGCGCGGACATCCTCCAGAGAGCCTTCAACCACCTCAGACAGGCACACAGCCTTGAACTCCTTGGCGATCTGTCCCGCCTCGATACGAGACACATCCAACAGATCACTGACCAAGCCAAGCAACTCTTCAATGCGGTGGCTGCTTCTGTCCAGCATCTTCCGTTGCTCTTCGTTGATCTCGCCAGCGAAGCCGCCCAAGATCACCTGAAGATAGCTCTCGATGGCTACCAGGGGGGCCTTCAAATCGTGGGAGACCATGCCCAGGAAGTAGGTCCTCAGCCTGTCCAGCTCCATCAGCTTTCTATTGGTTTCTTCCAGAGCGCTGGAGTCTATCAGGCACTGGTCTCGCAGTGAAGCTACCTCCCTCTGTCTTTTCCTCAACTCCTCGGAGATGGAAGTGGCCATATAGGAAGAGATATACAAAACGGTGACAAAGGTGAAAACAACTGCCAGAATATACGTTTCCTGACGGTATAAATCAAGGGAAACGAATCCCCCCAGGTGGACATGGGGAATGATTCCGAAATACTCTAGACCGATCAGTGCACAGAGCAACAAAACAGCCAAAGTGGCCAGTGAATAGGCCGCCTTGTTGGGAAGCAGTATGCTGGCGACGGTGATGTGAAAGACGAAGTAGAAAACAAGGGGGTTTTCTATGCCTCCCGTAAAGTGGAGAAGTACAGTAAGAGCTAGCAGGTCCGCAACGCTCTGTGTGGCAGCAGACCTTCTGGCCCTCTCTACTAGATCGGGCGTATCTTCAGGCGTCAACCCCCTGGCCTGCAACCAGAATATCAAGTTGTACAGAGCGATGCCAACGGCGATGATATATACCGGAAGAACGGGGAAACCTATCCGGAGGACATTATTAGCAAACAGCGTCAGAACTGCTACCACGATAGCAGCCACCCACCTGAAGTTAATGAAATAATGGATCCTTTGAATCAAGGTGGCTTCTTCGGGCGTGTACTCAAAAGAGATCTCTTCTCCTCTCAGAAAGCTCGTCAACTTCTGCCTGGTATCCCTAAGCCTGGAGGACACTATCCGGTTGACAGCTCCCGTTACCCTGTAACCTATATGGGGGCCACTTTCAAACAAATCAAACAGATCGGACCCCTTGAGGACAATGAGCTTGGTTCTTTCCATGCACTTCGCCGACAAGGTCCGAGTATGGGGTTTCACGAGGGAGGACCACCCGAAGGCCTCGCCTTCTGTCAACACTTCGATGGTTGTTTGCCTTGGCGAGGCGTACGGCTGGAGCTCGAGTGCCATCTCCAGGGCTACCTGTCCATCTTGCACGATATACAAGTATTCCGCCCTGTCGCCCTCTTCGTGGATGATCGTCCCAGCCTCGTGGATCTCCTCTCGGCAGAGGGCAGCTATCCTCCCCAGTTCAGCACCGGCTAGTCCTTCGAAAATTGGAAACTTGCTCAGAGCCTGAATCGTTATCATTTGTCTTTCGCTCTGCAGTCTCTCATAGACGCAGGTCTTCTCTTACAATCTTGCGTGGGCCACCGTCGCGGCTAGTAGACCAGTCTTTGGCAGGCTGGATCTCCATCATCAATTCCAACTTGCCCAGGGACCTGAGGCGTTCGTAGACAAGCTGCCAGGCACAGTCAACCTCGGGGGCAATCTCGCACTGGCGATTCTGTGAGCCCCCACAGGGGCCGTTGAGCAGGCTCTTGGAACAGCGGGCGATGGGGCAGATGCCAGCGGTTTTGTCCAAAATGCAGTTGCCGCAGGCCTGGCAGCGCTCGTCCCAGACACCCTGCTCTATTGGCTGGCCCAGGAAAGTGGTGTTGAGACCAGGCAGGGTAATTACCTCAGTGAACTGCTCGTTCATGGTCTGCACACCGATGCCGCAGGCTAGAGATAGCACGGCGTCGGCCTCCCTCACCAGTTCTGTCACTTCCTCGTTGTACTCATACTCGCACTGACGCTGTACCGTAGCTTCGACAATCTCTTTGTCTTGACCATCGAGCTTGGTAGCCATACGCAATGAGGAGGCCAGGATGCCCACCTCTTTCTCCCCACCAGCGAAACAGACAGTGACGCAGGTGCCGCAGCCGAGGATCAGTACCTTCTGACAGTCAGCGATCATTTCCTTGATTTCGTCCAGAGGTTTCTGTTCGCCTATGATCATCGTCTAACCTCCAACCTCTAACCTCTAGCTTCCAACCTCAAAGGATTGGGTCCCAACTCTCGAACCCGCTCCGTCATCTCCGTAGCGATCTCGGCGAAACGGGCTCCTTCGGCAGAAGATAGAAAATACATCTCCAACCGCTCGCCCCCCAGGCCGATTTGGTCTAGGATATCCTTGACGTAGTTCACCCTTTTCTCAGCTCGCAGATTACCTTCCAGGTAATGGCAAGTGCCCTTCAGTCAACCGGCCACGAAGGCGCCATCCGCCCCCCGCTCGAAGGCTCGCAAGACGTAGAGAACGTCCAATTTGCCGGTGCAGGGCAGTCGCATGATCTTGACGTTGGCTGGATACTGAAGGCGCATCGAGCCTGTCAGGTCGGCGGCGGCGTAGGCGCAGTAGTGGCAACAGAAGGCCAGAATCTGCGGCTCGAATTCGGTCATAGAGAACTCCTAGTCCATTTTCGGTTTGAAATCCGGATCCTCACGTCTCGAACGAAGTAGTTCGGCGTATTCTGCCTCAGAGAGCTGCCCTTTGCAGCCTCTGAGGAACTCGCTTTGGTGCAAACGAATCTGCTTCAGGATCGAAGCATAGGTCTTGGGGGCGACGTCTTTCTCACGGGCAGGAAGCATGGTACGGGTCTTTTGGCCATCGAGCAAGAAGGTGAACCAGCGATGGCTGCCTTTTCCGCGCTTTGGCTCCTCCACAAACCCCAACCGTCGAAGACATCTTGCCAGTTCCCTGGTAGAGTACGACTTGCGGGTCATGTTGACGTCACTGCCAATGATAGCTCTTCAGGAGCGCACTCGACAAAAAACAGGGTCAGGATTGTCGGTAATAGCAGTCGAGCCCCTTTGTCCGGTGGCTTGACTTCTTTCCTCTCCATCTTCAGAGCGCGATACAGGTTTAGATGGGCTCGGCTCTCTGCATCAAGCTGGCCCTCATTATCAATGAGATACAGATAATACTCCTCAACCAGGTCCGCAAAGTTTTCCCTTGCCTTTCCCAACGTCGAACTGCACGTGACAAGATCAAGCTCAGGGCAATAAAGAGTCACCCCTCCTTCTTCTTTAGTTACTTGAACAGTTAGCAGCATGGACATCTTTCACCTCTCAGGCAAAATCTGACAGCCACTTCACATTGTTGCGCATCTCATCGGCTGTGACTGCATCCAGCAACTTGAGCAAGCGACGCAGCACTTCGCTGGCTCCCCATCTCTTGGGAATCAACACCACGCCAGAATGTTCCCACCCTTTCTGTAGGTATCGGGCGTGGAGAGGAGCGAAATACTCTACGTTGTACGTAACAAGGGCACACCCCATCCGGGCCGCGTATTCCAACTGGGCTTCATCGGAAGCCTGTTTCATGCCCACCTCGTCGGCCACATGACAAGTATGACCCCGCTGTCGCAATGCCTTGGCAATCATCCTCTCCACATCCGCATCGAGATAGATGCTGACTATCAGCTCTTCTTCAGCCATTCTTTCCAGTACTCCTGGTCGCTGTTGAGAGCGATAGTCTGTTCGATTTCATCGGTGTGTTCGTAGTAGTAGCTCAAGGCATCGTATACCTGCTCAGCGGTAAGATCGTAGTTTTCCAGGATGTAGTCCAGGGAACGTCTCATCTTGAAGTGATCTACGATGATCCACACCGGTATCCGCGTGCCCATAATGACTGGTTGACCACCTCGCACGCCTGATACGCGTTCAATGTGCGGATGCTCGGTCCCGACCCGAATAGGCTTCTCAATGACATAGGGTTGCACCAATTCGCGCAGCCGATGTAACTCCGCCAGAAGAGTGTCCAGTTGCTGATATACCAGTCTTGCATCTAACTGAGTCTCCATAATCCTACCTCCACAACATCAAGCGAGAGCCACTCATCATCCTACGCCGCTAATAACTCCTCAAACAACGCCTCTTCTTTGGCCAGCACCTGCTCGTCGCGATAGTGCTGTAGTTGAATGGCTTTGGCCGGACACTCCCCGGCGCAGGTGCCGCAGCCCTGACAGGCGGCGGCCTCGATCTCAGCCACACCCATGATGTCCCCGGCTCCGACTTTGGTCGGGTTGATGCGCGGTACTTCGTAGGGGCAGACACGTACACAGGTGAGACAGCCAGTGCACTTCTCCTCGTCCACCACTGCCACCATCCCGCCCACTTCCAGGGCCTCTTTGGAGAGGACAGTGGCCGCTCGCGCCGCCGCTGCCTGGGCCTGGGCAATAGTCTCGTCAATGAACTTGGGGTAATGGGCCACGCCGCAGAGGAAGATGCCCTCGGCGGGGAAATCCACGGGCCGCAGCTTGACGTGGGCCTCCAGGAAGAACCCCTCCAGGGTGCAGGAGAACTTGAGCAGTTCCGCCAGATCCCGGTTGCCTTCGGCGGGCACTACAGCGCTGGACAGAACCAACAGATCGGGGGTGAAAACGAGACGCTGGCCCAGGATGGGCTCGAAAACCGATACCTGCAAGCGATTGGAGGTTGGAGGTTGGAGGTTGGAGGTTGGAGATTGGAGATTAGAGGTTGGAGGTTGGAGGTTGGAGATTGGAGCTTCCCCCCCAGAGTTGGGGGGGATTGAGGGGGAGCTTGTCGTTGAAAGCTGGACATCCGGCTTGTTATCATCATCATAACGCAGGAAGATGACGCCCTTCTGCCGGGCTTCGGTGTAGAGAGCCTCGCTGAAGCCGTAGGTGCGCACGTCCTTGTAGAGGATGTAGACGTTACAGTCGGGGTCAAGCTCTTTGAGTCGAAGGGCGTTCTTGATGGCCACTCCGCAGCAGACGCGGCTGCAATAGAAGGGCATGTCATCGCCCTCGTCCCAGGGGCCGACGCATTGAATCATCACTACCGATTTCGGATTTCGGATTTCGGATTTCGGATTTTCAAGCGCCAATCTACTTTCCAAATCCCCCTGCGTCATCACTCGCGGGTCTTGGCCCAGCAGATACGCCGCCCCCCGATACTCCTGCCCGCCGGTGGCCACGATGGTCACGCCGTGCTCGATCAAACGCTCGGAGGTTTTCTGTTGATTTGCCGATTTGCTGATTTGCCGATTTGCTGATTTGACTGTGGTCTTGAAGTTTCCCACAAAGCCGCTGAATTTGGCCACCTGGTAGCCGGTCAACACCTCGATGCGGGGGTTGACCTGGACCTTGGCTACCAGCTCGCTCAAGTAGGCTTGTGGATCGCTGCCGTCGGCAGTGTAGTAGATCTGGCGCAGACGCCCGCCCAGCTCCTTTTCCCGCTCCACCAGGTAGACCCCAAAGCCTTGCTCGGCCAGGTTCAGAGCGGCGGTCATTCCCGCCACTCCCCCGCCGATGACCAGCGCCTCGTGGCTCAACGCCTGGGGCGCGGTGTAGAGGGGCATCAGCCATCGGGAGCGACCCACGGCCATGCGGGTCAGATCGTTGGCCTTTTGGGTGGCTGCTTCTGGCTGAGATGAGTGCACCCAAGAGCATTGGTCCCTGATGTTGGCCATCTCGAACAGATAGGGGTTGAGTCCCGCCTCGCGGATAGTTTCGCGGAAGATAGGCTCGTGGGTGCGCGGTGTGCAGGAGGAGACAATGACGCGGTTCAGTCCATGCTCAGCGATGCGCTCCTGGATCAGCTTCAGGGAGTCGGCCGAGCAGGTGTAAATGGTGTTCTCAGCGTGGGCGATGTTGGGCAGTGTCTTGGCATAGTCCACCACGGCGTCCACATCTACCACCCCGGCGATGTTCGATCCGCAGGAGCAGATGAACACGCCAATGCGTGGCTCGTCGGTGATGGCTACGGGAATCTCCGGCCGATAGACCTTCTCCTCAACGAGCGTGCCGCGCTCAGTGCCTATTACCGACAGGGCCGCCGCAGCAGCGCCGCTGGCCTGGGTGACGCTCTCAGGGATGTCCTTGGGTTCGGCGAAAGCGCCGCAGACAAACACCCCAGGCCGGCTGGTCTGCACAGGCTTGAAAGGCTCCGTCTGGCAGAAGCCCCACTTGTCCAGCTCTATGTCCGCAGTCTGCGCCAAGGCCTTCACGCCGGCTGGAGGCTCCATTCCCACGCTGAGCACCACCAGGTCGAAATCATCCTTGTGCAGTTGCCCATCCTCGGTCTCGTAGACCAGGCGCAAGTTGTGGGTGGTCGGGTCCTCGGCGATGGCCGGCACGCGAGAGCGGACGTAGCGGATGCCATACTGAGTCTGGGCCCGCTGGAAGTAGGCGTCGAAGCCTTTGCCAAAGGCCCGCATGTCCATCAGGAAGACCTGGCACTCCACGCCAGGCAGGTGCTCGGTGGCCAGAGTGGCCTCTTTGGTGGCATACATGCAACACACCGCGCTGCAATAATCGTGCTCGCGGTCGCGAGAGCCGATGCACTGCAAAAAGGCAATGCGCTTGGGCTCCTGATGGTCGGACAGCCGGGCGACGTGTCCGCCGGTCGGCCCAGAGGCCGAGAGCAGCCGCTCAAACTGCATGGAGGTGACTACGTTGGGATAGCGACCGTAGCCCAGCGCGGAATAGCGCTCCGGATTGAACAACTGGTAGCCCGGTGCCAGCACCACCGCGCCGACCTCTAGCTCCTGTTCGTAAGGGGCCTGTTGGTGATCAATGGCCCCCACCTTGCAGGCCAGGACGCACTGGTAGCACTCGGAGCACAGTCCGCAATGCAGGCAGCGCAGGGCCTCGGCGTGGGCCTGTTCCTCGGTCAGGCCCAACTCGACCTCGCGGAAATCCCTGGCGCGCTCCTCAGCCGGAGCGGTAGGCATGGTCTCTCGGGGCCGAAGGTCTACCTCGCCCTGTGCCCGCATCTCGGCTATTTCATGGTCGGTTAGTTCGGCGACAGGCAGCGGGGTGAGTTCTCGTGGAGTGAGGAGGGGCACCTCGCGCAGGTGGCGATCAATGGACAGCGCGCCGCGCCGTCCGGCGGCAATGGCCTCGATGAGCGCGCCCGGTCCGGCCGCGGCATCGCCCCCCGCAAACACTCCCGCCCGGTTGGTGGCCAGGGTCTGCGAGTCCACCTTGAAGGTGCCCCAGCGGGTGATCTCCAGCCCATGATCGGGGTCGAGGAAGCTGATCTCCGGGGCCTGGGCCACAGCGGCTACCATGGTGTCGCACTCAATGACGAACTCGGACCCTTCGATGGGAATGGGGCGGCGGCGGCCGCTGGCGTCAGGTTCGCCCAATCTCATCCGAATGCAACGCACTCCAGAGATACGCCCACTCTGTCCTGAGCTCGCCGAAGGGTTGTCAGACAATACCTCGATGGGCTGAGCCAGGAGTTCCAGCCGAACTCCCTCGGCCTCGGCATCGTCCACTTCCCAGGAGTTAGCCGGCATCTCGGCCCGGCCGCGGCGATAGAGGATGGTCACTTCCCGGCTGCCCATGCGCACGGCAGTACGAGCGGTGTCTATGGCCGTGTTCCCTCCGCCGACGACCACCACCCGCTCCCCCAGCCTGATCTCCTCGCCCAGGCTGATGCTGCGCAGGAAGGGCACGCCCTGAAAAACCCCCCTGGCGTCCTCACCGGGAATGCCCAGAAGTTGTGGCTCGTGGGCGCCGATGGCCAGGAACACCGCACTGTAGCCCTCGTCGAAGAGGTGGTTGATGTCCCGCACGGCGTGGTTGAGTTTGAGCTCGACGCCCAGTCTGAGGATCTCGTCAATCTCCTGCCGCAGCACCTGGCGCGGCAGGCGGTAGGCAGGAATACCAACGCGCATCATCCCGCCCGGCACCGGAAGCGCTTCGAAGATGGTCGGCTGGTAGCCCATCCGAACCAGGAAATAGGCCGTCGTCAGCCCACACGGGCCAGAGCCAACGACTGCTATCCGCCGCCTATCCTCTGATGGCAACTCCGTTGGAGCCAGAGGAAACGGAGCCAGTTCCCTCAGTTCCCCTGAGTTCCCCTGAGTTCCCTTCGCGTCCCGCCGTGCATACACAGTATCAGCCACAAACCGCTTGAGAGCGCAGATGGCCACCGGCTGGTCCACTTTCCCCCGGTTGCACTCGCTTTCGCAAGGGTGGTGGCACACCCGGCCCACTGTAGCCGGGAAGGGGTTGTACTGCTTGATGACCTCCAGAGCCTCTTCGTAGCGCCCCTCGGCGATGAGAGCGATGTAGCCCTGGGCGCTGGTGTCAG
>CAZGKH010000088.1:0-1541 GCA_964525665.1 uncultured Anaerolineae bacterium
GGCGGTCAATGATGCCATCGCCGTCCAGGTCGTAGTTGGCCCAGTCGAAGCCGGGAAGTGTGTCGCTGATGGCGTTGACTGCGTCCAGAGCGTCCATCACCAGCGTCCTGGCGGTACCTGCGCCGGGAATGGCGCCGCGACTGCCGCCGCCGGACCGGGCGCCTGGGCACTCATCGGCATCGTAGTACCAGGTAGAGTGAGGCACTTGCACCCAGCCGATGACGTCGCCGGTGATCTCGTAGGTCCCACCGGACATGTCCTGGTAGTAGTCCTTGACCGACTCGCCGGTGAAGTCCT
Organism: uncultured Anaerolineae bacterium; assembly: GCA_964525665.1. Classification (GTDB taxonomy): domain Bacteria; phylum Chloroflexota; class Anaerolineae; order VGOG01; family VGOG01; genus CAYMKL01. The sequence goes on from CAZGKH010000088.1 coordinate 298, forward strand.
CGAACACGGGCGTGCCGTCCTGCATGTTATAGTCAAACACCACGCCCTCGCCGAACATGAAGTCGTTGAACCACTCCGGGCTGAAGTCCTCGGTCCAGATGGAGTCGGCCGAGCGGTCATCTGGCGAGACTGGCGCCGGCAGCTCGTTGTGCAGCGGCGCCGTGTAGGTGAACACCGTGGTTTGGGTGATGATGTTGGAGCAATCGCCGACGATAAGATTGCCGTCCTCATCAAACACGCCTTCGTCAGCGTCGGCCTTGCCGTACGGGTCCCAGGTGGAGACGCCCGCTTCCCAGGTGAACACGTCGGTGCCGGCGAACTCAACCAGGATCACCAGCACTCGATCGTCGGCGGCCAGAGACAAGGCATTTGCCTCGGCGGTTTGGCCAGCCTCCAACAACTCTTGCCGTTGGCGATTGCGCAAGTAGTCTTTGGGGTTTGGCTGGTCAATGGCCTTGGGTCGACGAACGGTGGGCCCCAGAACCACGTCCTCTGGTGGCTGCACCGATGCCGGTGGGCTCTCTCCATCGGGGGCCGGAGGGTTGGCCAGAGTCGGGGTGGCCATGGTCAGCACCATAAGTACTGCCACCACAATAGGTAACAAAGTAGTCAATCTTTTACGCATCTCTTTCTCCTTAAGATTTTCTAGTTTCTGATTCTGATCCTGTTGGCCTAGTATCTTTGTGCTATGGCGTTAGCTATCACCCCCTTCGTGTAGATTCGACCGATAGGGCTGAGAACAAAAAACGCCAAGACGAGCGAACACACGCCCTTCATGGCGCAAACAGTCCTCCAGAAGAGTGACCAATTGGCAAGAGTTGAGCTTTGATGTTGGTGAGGGTAGGATCGCGAGGATAGCTGGCGGCCTTGGGTCCCCACTGTGATGGACCTCCTCGAGCTTCTTGATGGCTGCCTAATTATACTAAACAAGCAGGAATTTGTCAATTGACCCTAGAAAAACACCTGCAACCGCCGTTTGTGTTTTCGGGGGATTATGTGATATAATATGCAGTAACCAGTAACCAGTAACCAGTAACCAGTAACCAGTAACCAGTAATCGGTTATCAGTAATCAGCAAACACTGGTCACTGGCGGCTGGTATCTGCTCACCTTTTGCTCGCAGCGGACCCTAGTCCGCTGCCCCAACGACAATGGCCAGCGCCGAAAACTGTGAAACACATGCCTGGCCAGGGGCATAGTAGACCGCCGAGGCCGCTGGACTAGGGTCCAGCGGGAGCAGGTGA
>CAZGKH010000088.1:1641-11937 GCA_964525665.1 uncultured Anaerolineae bacterium
GTAGCGGGAGCAGGTGAGTAGCGGGAGCAGGTGAGTAGCGGGAGCAGGTGAGTAGCGGGAGCAGGTGAGTAGTCACGACGGCTGATAACCATGGCAAGACGAAGACGATCCAGGAAAAAGAAAACGGGACCCCGCATAAATCTCTCTGGATTGTTGCGAGCGGACAGAGTGGGTATAGCCTTGTTGGCCCTGGCCCTGCTGACTCTGCTCAGCTTGTTCTCTCTAAGCCGAGGCAGCTTCACTGAGAGGTGGATACACCTATTGCGACTGGCCTTCGGCTGGGGCACATATCTCACCCCTATCGTGTTCGGAGCTGCAGGGCTCTGGTTGCTCCTGAAGGGATCGGACCGCGAGCCGGAAGTGGCTTGGGAAAAAGTCGTGGGAGCGGCTCTGCTTTTCATTCTGGGCCTGACCATAACTCATTCGCTTGCCTCAGTCGAAGATCCTGCAGCGTTGGCTGCTGAAGGAGGTGGTGGGGGCTATTTGGGCTGGCTGGTAAGCTTGGCTTTGGTTTCGGGCTTTGGCAAGCCAGGATCTTACATTGCCATCCTGGCCCTGGCCATCATAGCCATCATCATGTTCTCCGGCCTTTCCGCCGCCGAGATAGGTCAGACTCTGAAAGAAAGGTGGATCGGGATTCGCTATCGCGGCCAAAGTCGCCTTTCTCGCCTCCGAGGCTGGCGCAAAGCAAGGCCCTCACTTAGTCCCTCACCTGAACCAGCGACAGAATCACTCTATCCCTCCCGTTCAGTACGAAGCCCCGTCTTGCCCCGCATAATTGGCGGTGATCAAGAGTGGCGGCTGCCCCCTGTGGCCGAAATCCTGGAAGAGAGCTTGGATCAAGAAATCAGTCAGGCAGAGATTCGGAAGAGAGTTAAGATCATCGAGGAGACCCTGGTCAGCCTGGGCGTGCCAGCCAAGGTGGTCGAGGTCAGCCAGGGGCCGGTGATAACCCAGTTTGGCGTCGAGCCGGGCTTCAACGAAGGGCGCGGAGGCAAGCGGATGAAGGTCAAGGTGTCGAAGATCAGCGCCCTGGCCGACGATCTGGCCCTTGCTCTGGCCGCTTCGCCTGTCCGCGTCGTGGCCCCTGTGCCTGGCCGCTCCATCGTGGGCATCGAGGTGCCCAACGCCGAATTGAGCTTAGTGGCTTTGCGTGGGGTGATGGAATCGGAGGCTTTCAGGAAGCTGAATTCCAAGCTAGCCATCGCCTTGGGTCGCGATGTATCTGGTGAGCCGGTAGTAGCTGATCTAAGAGCCATGCCACACCTGTTGATCGCAGGGGCAACGGGCTCAGGCAAGTCCGTTTGCATCAACTCCATTATCGCCAGCCTGCTGTGCAATAATACCCCCGATGACCTGAAGCTACTGATGATAGATCCCAAGCGGGTAGAGCTGACCAATTTCAATGGCATTCCCCATCTCATAGTGCCCGTGATAGTGGAGATGGAGCGGGTGGTAGGCTCTCTGCAGTGGGTCACGCGGCAGATGGATCAGCGCTACAAGAAGCTGGCCAAAGCTGAAGTGCGAAACATCGAGGAGTATAACAGGCGAGTCGGCGCCCGGGGGGAGAGTCGTATGCCCTACATGGTGGTTCTTGTAGATGAGCTGGCCGACTTGATGATGATAGCCCACGACGAAGTAGAGCGGCACCTTTGTCGTATTGCCCAGATGTCCCGGGCCACAGGTATCCATCTGGTTATCGCCACCCAGAGGCCCTCAGTGGATGTGGTCACGGGGCTTATCAAGGCCAACTTCCCCGCTCGCATCGCCTTTGCCGTCACCAGCCAGATAGACTCGCGAGTGATTCTGGACATGGTGGGGGCAGAGAGGTTGTTAGGCCGGGGAGACATGCTCTACATGGCTTCGGACTCCAGCCAGTTGGTGAGACTGCAAGGTTGCTTTGTATCCGATAAGGAATTGAATCACCTGGTACGTTACTGGAGGGGAACAGAGGTAGGCCCAGGCCTCCCCACCAGCTTCTACAGAGCGGAGCAGATGACCCAGCAGCCGCTCTGGGAGGAAATGAGAGCCAAAGAGAGGGAAGCCAGGCGGAGAGATGTCCTCCTGGATGAAGCTATCGCGGAGGTGCGTAAACACAACAAGGCATCTATCTCTCTCCTGCAGCGCAGGCTACGCATTGGCTACTCGCGGGCAGGTCGCCTGATAGACCTGTTGGAAGAACAGGGCATCGTGGGGCCAGACCGAGGCGCCGGTCGCTCACGGGAAGTGTTGGGCGAAAATGAAGAGGCAACTGAAGAGTGAAAGGCGTCGTCTCTCTCCTCAACGCCTAGCCTCCCGAAGTTCAAGAGTCTTTCCAGTTCCTGCTAGCAACTGCAGAGCACTAGCCCGTCCTAATCCAAATTCTTTCCCCGTCGGTCACCACTTCGATGGTACCTCGCTCGTCGGTGCGCAAGACGCGCTCTTTACAGAGGTCAGGCTGCACCGCATGAATCTTCAACGGGCATTGCCTCCAGGACGATCTCATCGAATTGGAGAAAGTCTCGCTGGTTGTAGGTTGCCAGTCTATGGACGGCGTGGGTCAACATCACAGCGACTATGTTGGCGTCGTGGATGTGCTTGCCGCGAATCTGATGCCGCCGCACCAGCACGCGCAAGATGTCTGCAGCCGCCAATGGTTCGTCGAGGACGGTGAGGCTGGAAAGCAATGCCTCTATCTGGGCTAGAACTTGATCCACACTGAATGATTGCTCGAAGACAATCCCTCGTGTCAAGACAACCAGGTACTCACGCAAAACCTGAGTCGTAACACAGAGGTCAAGTCCCTCGTTTTGCAGTGCTGCTAGCCACTGGCGTGATTGTTGATGCCAAGGATTGCCAGATACTGTGCAGTAAACAAGCACGTTGGTATCTACCACACAGGCGTCAACGTCCATCATCGTCATAGATTTCCTCCCGGCGCAGCGTTCCACCAAGATACCGGCCGCCATCGAGGACTGGCCAAGAGAGTGGGGAGAGCAGAGCGGTCTTTTCACTGATCTGCTTTCTCTCGTAAAGCAGGATCAACTCTACTTCTCCCTCGGGCAGCTCAGCAGGTAGAACCGGCAACTCAAGTTGCCGGTCGGGTTGGATTCGCCCCCTTAATCTGATTGCTCCCAACATGGGACACACCCCCTTACTGGATGGTTTCTCCAACAAATATATCATAACTCTTCCTAATTCGCAAATAGCGGCCCAGGCTCATCCCATCATCTGCTTCATCCGCTGCCGTCACTCAGACAGGTTGCTACTCTGATTCCGTCTTGATCCAAATCCTCTCTCCATCGGTCACCACTTCGATGGTACCCCGCTCGTCGGTGCGCAGGATGAGCTCTTCTCCTACCAAGTCCCCTAACCTTGCCAAAACCTGCGGCGAGGGGTGGCCGAATCTATTTTCGGCGCCCACGGAGATGACGACCAACTCCGGATTCACCGCGTTCAAGAAGGCCGCGCTCGATGAGGTGCTGCTGCCGTGGTGAGGGGCCTTGAGCACTGTGCTCGTTAGCTCCTGCCCTGAGGCGGCCAGTGTCTCCTCTGCTGTCTGCTCAATGTCGCCGGGGAGCAAGAAAGAGACCCGATTCATGACCAGGCGAACGACGACGGAGTTATTGTTGCCATCGGCATCGGTGTAGCGCATCAACTCAGCCCCAGGGTGGAGGACCGTGAGCTCCACTCCATCCCCTGTCTCAATACGCATTCCAGCGCGGGCTAGGTGAGCAGGAATTTTCCTCTCCTCAATCAACTCCAGCCAACGGTCGTACATCGGATAATTGTGCTCGTAGCCGCTGTCGAGCACCTGCTCCACGCGGTAGCGCTCCAGAACTGGGATCAGCCCCGCGATGTGGTCCTCATCGGCGTGGGTGAGGATGACCAAGTCAAGGCTGCGATCCCAGAAAGGCATTCTACGGCCCAGAGCACTGCTCAGGGCTGTTGGGCTTGGGCCGCCGTCAACGAGAATCTGTTGGCCTCTGGGGGTCTGGATGAAAATGGCGTCACCCTCTCCCACGTCGAAGAAGACCACGTGGAGCTTCCCATCGGGCAGGCTGGTTACCGCTACCCAGACGAGGATGGCGGAGACAGCCAAGCCGGCGATGAGCAGTTTAGTGGATAGGCGATTCGTCAGGCGGCGCCACAGGGACTTGAGGCGCGAAGGCTGCTGACGGCTCCCCAGCGTGGCTCCGGCCAGCAAAGCGTAGTAGAGCCAAATCAGGCCGGGGCTGACGCGCCCCAGGTTGTAGGAAGCGTAGGGGAAGCTAGCGGTGATCTCCACCGCCCGGATGGTGTAAGTCAAGAAGAGCCAGGCTATCCAGCCCAGCACTTGGCCCAGAGGCAGCCAAACCAGGCCGGCGATGGTCGCCAGCCCGCCCCAGAGCATCACTCCAGGTTGGGCAGACAAGATCAAAAAGTTGCTGAGTAGGGTGACCAGGGATAGTCGGCGGAAGTGATAGACTATGATGGGCAGAGTGGTAATTGTGGCTGCTAGAGTAACGATGAGAGCTTCATTCAGCACCTCGACAACCCGCTTGGCGGTTCCGGGCGAGAGCGCCTTTGACAGCAGTCTCTCAAACCAACTTTGCAGCGGAGGGTTGTAGACGATCAGGCCCAGAGTGGCGGCGAAGGACAACTGAAAGCCCAGGTCCCACAGGGTCTGGGGATTGAGGAGGGTCATCAACGTGGCGGCGGCTATCAGCGAGGTGAGGGCATCGTTCTGGCGGCCGTAGTGGGTGGCGATGACGTAGAGGCAGCCCATGATCGCTGCCCGCACCACCGCTGCCGAAGCTCCCACCAGGATGGTGTAAACTATGATGCCAGCCAGGGCCACGGGCATGGCCCGCCGCTTGCCGAAAAGCCGTGTGCTGAGGCGGCTGAGGAGTCCAGCTATGATTGAGATGTTGAAACCTGAGATGGCAATGATATGGGCAGTGCCCGTGGCCGAGAAGGCTTCCATCAAATCAGCGGGGATGCCTGTCTCGACTCCCAAGAGTATCCCCGTCAGCAGCGCGGCCTGGGGCTCGTGCAGGATGAGAGCGATGACCCGCTGGGCTCGCCTCTTGAAAGCTAAAAGGGCTCGTCTTGGAGCACTGCCCTGATCATGATTTTTGAGGGTGATCTGAGGACGCCACAAGATCGAGTAGATGCCCTGACGAGCCAGGTACTCTCGATAGGAGAAGTCCTCTAACTCCGGTGGAATCTCCAGTAACCCCCCGATTTCGAGCTCGTCGCCGTAATCGTACTCCGGATAGCGAGGAGCGCGCACCAGCACAATGCCTTTCACATCGCGCTCCTGGCCATCCACTTCTAGCTCAGAAGCTGCCACCCGCAGATTGGTGTAGGTGTCTCGCACATCGGCTTCGTCGCTGACGATGCCTTCGATCTTGACCCAGCCCTGGTCGTTGTAGTAGGCTACGTGGCCTTCATCGAAGTCTTGAGGGGGAGCGCTGGCGTTGAAGCGCAGCGCGCCCAGCAGCAGGGCCAGACAGCAGGCGCTGGCTAGACGGATGGTGCGTTCCCTCCTCCAGAGGGTCATGACTGCGACAGGCAGTACCACTGCCAGCCAGATCAGTTCTGTTGGCGCCTGGAGCACTGAAGCCAGGTAGATGCCCAGGAGCCAGGCACTACCGAGATAGAGGAGGATCATCTTTGGCGTCTTTCTAACTATCCCTCAAGCTGCAACTGGCTCTACTTGCCAGGTCGGTCTTATCATTGGAGCTAGGCTATTCCAGAAAAATAACTATCCCACGGTGCTCTCGCCGGATTGCCAAATCCGGCGAATTTCGGGGCAAAAGGCTTGGATTTGGCAATCCAAGCCGAGCAGGTTGGGACGATTTGCTTTCTGGAACTCCCTAATTGCGGCGCAACTCCATGGCAATTGACAAACGTATTCACTTGCCATATAATGACTCTACTGAAAAAAGCCTGCTCTGAGGCCCGTTCTCGGGCCGATTTCCGCACCCGGGGACGGCTGCGGGAGCTTTTTTCAGTGCACTCATATAATGCTTGTGACAGGGCACATCTGCAAGCAGGGATAGTTTGCCAACTTGCTGCGCTAACTCGACGCTCTGGAAACGTACGGAATGGAGGTTTTGCGAATGACACAAATGACGTCCAAAGAACGAGTGAGAACAACCTTTGCCCACCGGGAACCAGATCGGGTGCCTAGCTTTGAGATTTACATCGCCAATAGACCCCTGGCAGCTATTCTGGAAAGACCCCCGACAGATGAAGCGGCCAAATTCCGTCGGGATATTCAGCGCATCCGCGATGGCGATCGCGACGGCGCGGTGCGGGATCACATCCGCGACGTTTTGGAAGCTCATCGTCGGCTGGGTTTTGACCTTATAGATGTGCACCCCAGCTATGGAGCCGACCCCTTGCTGCCGGAAGAGATCGCCCCTAACACCTGGCGCTACGACGATCCAGGAGGATTTTGGTCGGTGGTGCGCTGGGATGCGGGGCCGGATGTTTTTTTCGGTATAGATAGCGATATCAAGCAAGAGGGCATAGCGGGTTTCAAGCGTCTCGTAGAGTACCTGGAGTCGCTGCCCACCGACCCCGACCTGAGCGTGTTCGACCCGCTAGTCTACGTGACCGAGCACGAGAGCGAGATGTTCATTCTTGGCGATGCCGATGTCACTTGTCCGACCCTGGCCCCGTGGGTGACGACCTACCTCGAATCGCTCATCCTGGCCCCGGACCTAGTGGAGCGTTATATGGACGTAACCATGGAGAAGGAGCTAAAGGGATTGCGCTATCAGCTCAGTCTGGGCGTAGATGGCGTCATCGGGCGCAACGATTGGTATGGCAAGAACGGCCCGTTTATGTCGCCCAAGCATTTCCGTCGCTTCATCATGCCCTATCTCAAGATGATCGTGGATGAGTGCCACGATCATGGCGTGCCCTTTATCGAGCATTTGGACGGCAATACCATGCTCACAGCGAACGAGTTATGGGTGGAGTTGGGTATTGACGGTTATCACGCCATTGAAGGCACAGCAGGCATGGACATCGGCGAAATGAAGGCCCAATATGGTCACGACCTGATTCTGTTGGGAAACATAGACTGCGGCCAGACTATGACCTTTGGCACGGCGGAGGAGATTGTCGAGGAGGTGAAGCAAATCTTGCGCGTCGCTGCCCCTGGGGGTGGTTACGTCTTTGCTTCTAGCAATTCCTTTCACGGTCATGTGCCTTTGGAAAACATCTGGACACTGGTCAATGCAGTCAATGAGTTTGGAAGCTATCCCATAGATCTTTAACCCCACAGACCCCTCACAGACCGGCAGCATCCAGCAGCGCGGGGATTTTATCCTCCCAGTTGATGGTCATGATGTGCACACCGGCACAGAGGTCTCGCAGTGCCTTCAGGGTATGAATGGCCATTTTCAGGCTTTTTGCTACCGGATCAATTGCATCTTCCAACTCTTGAATGACCCATGAAGGCACCACGACCTCCGGCACGTGCTCGTTCATATAGCGGGCCATTCGCGCCGATTTGAGCAGGAACACCCCCGCCAGGACAGGGACGGGAATGTGTTGTGAGCGTTCCATGAAGCGGGCAAAGGCTTCCAGGTCATAGACCGGCTGGGTCTGGAAGAACTCAGCGCCCGCTTCTGCTTTGGCTTCCATCTCTTCGATCTCTGTCTCCATGACAGGAGTGTTGGGGTCCACCGACGCCCCCAGGCAAAAGCGTGGACAGCCCCGCAGGGTGTGCCCGGCCATGTCTACGCCCTGCTCCAACCTCCGCGCTGCAGCTAGAAGGCGCGGAGTGTCCAGGTCAAAGACCCCTCTTGCCCCTGAATGATCGCTGAGAGCAACGTCATCGCCGCCCAGGACAAGCACGTTCTCAATACCCAACACGGCAGCCCCTAGCAGATCGGATTGTAGGGCCAACCGATTGCGATCTCGGCACGTCATCTGCAGGATTGGCTCGAAACCGTTTTCCAGTAGAATGTGACTTACGGGCAACGAGCCCAATCGCATGACCGCGCTGGGCATCTCGGGCGCGTTGATGCCGTCCACGCGGCCTCGTACGCCTTCCAGAGCGCGCAACATGCGGGTGAGATCCGTGCCCTTGGGTGGCATCACATCCATCGTCACCACAAACTTGCCCGACCGCAAAGCCTCACGAAAGCTCATGTCATCCTCCACAGGGTGCTAGATTACCCCAACTGTTTCGACCGGTAGGCAGCGATGTATTCCAGGCCATGGGCGTCGTGGCCCAAGAGCGCGCGGCTAGCCCTTAACGTGGCCATCAGTCGGCGATCCAAAGGGTCCAAGAAGATGGCGTCCACACCGACATGAAGCAACAGAGCCAGGAAAGTACGGTTCAACAATCGGCGGGCCGGTAGTCCAAAAGAGATGCCACTCAAACATAGGACCGTCTTTACGTTGGGCAGGGTGGAATGTAGCATTTGCAGAGTTTCCAGACTGATCAGCGCTGCTTCAGGCTTTACGCTGATAGGCTCTATCAGAGCATCAAGGTAGAGTTTGTCCAGAGGTATCCCCCGCCGCCCTACTGCGTCTGCGAGACGCTTGGCCACTTCCACGCGCCCAGCCGCAGTGGGCGGGACGCCGTGCTCATCCATGCAGAGACCGACGACCCAACAACCGTATTCGGCCACTACCGGCAGAAGTCCCTCCAGCCGCGCCTCTTCCAGAGTGATCGAGTTAGCCCAGGCCTGCTCTCTGTTGCGGCAGACCTCCAACCCGGCAAGCACAGTTCGTGGGTCGGCGCTATCTATGGCCAGCGGGAGGCTCACCACCTCCTGTATCAGGGACACGGCCCAGCGCATGCTCTCTGGCTCTGTGCCGGGGCGGCTGCCTACGTTGACGTCAATGACATCCACGCCTGCCTTGGCCTGGGCCACAGCCAGGCTCCCAATGAATTCGGCGTCGCGTTCTTCCACAGCGCGGCGCACGTGGGGGTTGACGGTGTTGATCTTCTCTCCAATGATAAGCATAATCACCTCGCAAATCCAGTGCTTGAGAAGGATTATAGCCTCATGTCTGGCTTTGTCAAGTTGCCTTTGACAAATGTGCTAACCTGTATTATAATGTTTGTTACAGGTCGTATTCCCGGCGGACAAAGGTGGTACATTGTCGAGATGAGCACAGAATTTCAGCCCAGCCGTAATCACCCTGATCCATTGTACCTCCAGGTTGCGCGCTACCTCAGAGAGCGCATTGCCGATGAAACTTATCCTCTCTCATCAGCATTGCCGCCGGAGATGGAATTGGCCTCCATATTGGGTGTCAGCCGTCCCACAGTGCGTCATGCTCTGCGGCTTCTGGCAGAAGAAGGATTGGTGCAACCTGTGCCGGGACGAGGCACGTTTGTGACCCAGCCGCGGCGCCATCCGCCCCATGAACGCACAGGCACCCTAGCTCTGGTCGGGCCCGAAATGCGCGACTCCTTTCTGGTGCGGATCACCACAGAGGCGGACCACGTGATCTCCCAAGACGACTATCACCTCATCCTCTGCAACACTGGCAATCAGATCGCTAACGAGCAGAGATATCTGCGAGACCTGTGGGAAGGGGGAAAGACCGACGGTTTTCTCATCATGGCGGCCGACGCTCCTCACCCTCACCAAACATTGCGCCGCCTCCTGCAGTCTGGCACTCCTATGGTGTTTGTGGATCGCTACTTCGAGGGCCTGGCAGCGCCGTTCGTAGTTTCGGATAATCGTCGTGGGGGCTACCTGCTAACCAAGCACCTGGTTAGCCTCGGACACCGGCGGATCGGTTTTGTTACCAGGCCCAATCTCTACGTGTCCTCTGTGGCCCAACGAATGCAAGGGTACAGGCAAGCTCTGGAAGAAGCGGGACTGGAGTATGACCCCAGCCTCGTGTTTCAGGGATTGATGCCCTATCTGAGCGAAATGCAGATTCTGGAGGAGCTTTCTCCCCGATTGGCAGAGTTCGACAAAGAAGCCATTCAGGGATTCTTGAGCGGCAAAGACCGGCCATCGGCCATCTTGGCCTGCAATGACATCATCGCCGCCCAGGTCATGGAGGCTTGTCGTGAATTGGGCCTGCGCATCCCTCAGGGCATCGCTGTGGTGGGGTACGACGATGATACAGTAGCCCCTCTGTTGACGCCGCCGCTGACCACGGTGCGGCAGCAAACCCGCGAGATAGGCGCTCGCGCGGCGAGGATGCTCTTGGACATGCTGAATGGCACGCCCATAGAGCAACAGCAGGTATTCCTGCCAGTTCAACTCATCGTGCGCCAATCCTGTGGGGCAGGTTCGTAGCAGAAAAGGAGGTGATGCGAATCGGCCTTGCGTGAGCTGTAAA
>CAZGKH010000089.1:0-11882 GCA_964525665.1 uncultured Anaerolineae bacterium
CCAATGTGATTGGGGACATCGTGGTGAAGATGACGTGAGGGTTTCGGGTTTTGAGCTTCGAGTTTCGGGTTTCTCATTCCCAACCAGAAACTCGCACGCAGGCCAAATGAATAGTCAAATGCCGGCGAAGGAGTACTCGCCAAATCGAGAACATCGCGATAAAACCTTTCGTGATTGCCAGGGCCGTTCTGCAAATGACCGGCATCTGAAAACCAGGAGTTGACACTTGGCGTCCTCTGGTGTACAATCATATACCATTGCGAATTGGAGGCAGATAACTTGGGTGAATTCAACTACGGAGGACAGGCGGTTATCGAAGGGGTGATGATGCGCGGGGCCAAACACATGGCCGTGGCCGTCCGAAGCCCTACGGGTGAGATAATTGTCCACAGTGAACCGTTAAGCGTCAAGGTATACGGTGGGCCGATTGGCAAGCTGCCTTTCCTGCGGGGCATGATCATGCTCTGGGATACATTGGTGCTGGGCATGCGCGCGCTGCTTTTCTCGGCCGATATAGCCCTGGAGGAGGAAGAAGTCGAGTTCAGTGGGCCGATTGCCTGGGGTTCCGTGGCCTTCTCCTTCATAATCGGCATAGGTGTTTTCCTTCTAGGGCCTTTGTTCCTGGTTAGGCTAGTGGATCGCTACATCGCTTCATCGCTGGTCAGCAATATCCTCGAAGGGCTGATCCGCCTCGCTTTTTTCCTGATCTATGTCTATGCCATCGGCTTTATCCCCGACATCAAGCGTGTCTTCGCCTATCATGGGGCGGAGCACGCGACCATCAATGCCTATGAGAACGGAGCTCCCTTGGAGCCGGATGCTATCAAGACTTACAGCACGGCCCATCCTCGCTGTGGTACCGGTTTTACATTGCTCTTTGCAGTGATCGCCATTCTGGTTTTCTCCCTGTTTGGACGGCCTACTCTGGCGCTGCGCATCCTCTCGCGCTTGGTTCTTATTCCCGTTATCGCTGGTATTGCATACGAACTGATCAAGTTCGGTGCTGCCCATCATGACAACCTTCTGATAAGAGCGTTGGTTATCACACCTAGTGTCACTCTACAAAGGCTCACCACCCAGGAGCCTGATGAGTCAATGGTGGAAGTAGCGATAACTGCTTTGCAGCGACTGTTGGATATCGAGGATGAAGGCCTGAAGAGGTCAGCTAATAACGTTGCTGAGTGATCTGGGCTGGTTTGCTTTCTTTCGGCTGCACGAGAAAGATCGCGCCGACGATGGCGGTGATAGTGATTCTTGGGGGAATTCGGTGACAGCCCGCGTCAGGGTTGTTTGCGGCTTCCCTTTTGTTCGTATTCACCAGAATCGCACACAAAGGAGTGATAACTATGAGCGAAGAAGTAGGTGTTAAGGTTTGGGCGGATCCCCTGCGCGATTTCTCTGTCCGGGTCTTCGAGAAGATGGGCGTCCCGGCCGATGATGCAGTTGTGACTGCTGACGTTTTGGTGGCGGCCAATCTGCGCGGCATTGACTCTCATGGCGTCGCCCGTCTGAAGCGCTACGTGGATGGCTTGAGAGACGGGGTGATGTTGGCTCGTCCAAACATTGAGGTGGTGCACGAGACCGCCGGCACAGCCCTGGTAGACGGCGGGGCCGGGCTGGGACAGCCGGTCGGCGTGCGGGGCATGAAGCTGGCCATAGCAAAAGCCCAGCAGATGGGCGTTGGCTTTGTGGCTGTGCGCAACTCCAACCACTACGGCATCGCTGCTTATTACTCGATGATGGCCTTGGAGCAGGAGATGATCGGCATCTCCATGACCAATGCCGCCGTGCTGGCGGTGCCGACCTTCGGCAAAGACGCCATGCTGGGCACTAACCCCATCAGCGTAGCCGCTCCGGCTGGCGAGGAACGTCCCTTCGTGTTAGACATGGCCACCAGCACCGTGCCACGGGGTAAGCTGGAGGTGTACGACCGGCAGGAGAAGCCACTGCCATTGGGCTGGGCCACGGACGAGCATGGGGTGGCCACCACCGATGTACGTCGGGTGCTGGACAACCTGCTGGCCCGCGCTGGCGGTGGTCTGTTGCCGTTAGGTGGGGAGGGCGAACTGTTTCGCGGCTACAAGGGGTACGGTTTGATGCTATTGGTGGACATCCTGAGTGGGGTGTTGCCAGGGGCTGGCTATGCCAACACCGTCTATCCCAAGACACCAGAGGGAAAGCCGCTGCCGGCCGACGTGGGCCACTTCTTCGGCGCTATCCGGGTTGATGCCTTCCGGCCCCTGGCCGAGTTCAAAGCTACCATGGACGACATCATTCGCCGTCTGAAGGACAGCGCCAAGACAGAAGGCGCGGAGCGGATCTACATTCACGGGGAGAAGGAGTTCGAGGAAGAGGATCGCCGTCGGCGTGACGGAATCCCGTTGCACCCCAAGACGGTGGGCATGATGCAGCAGATCGCGCGGGAGTTGAGAGTGGAGTACAATCTGTAAGGAACGAGGGAACTCAGGGGAACTCAGGGGAACTTGAAGGAGGATGTATTGTGTTTGCGTTGCCTATCTCTAGATCTTATGCCACTTTGCTGTATGGGCTACTGGCCGCCTGGGCCGCGCTGCTGATCCTGGGCTTCGCCTTGGGGCGGCTCGATGTGGAGCGGATCAATCGCATCCCACGCACCAACAAAACGCTCTCGTCGCTCATCCTGGTGATATGCGCGCTGGTCTGGTGGCGCGCCAGCGCATCCGACACACCATTGGCCGCTTACGCCGCGCTTCTCTTCTTCGGCATGGCGTTCTCGTTCCTGGGAGACTTGATCATGGCCCAACTGCTGCCGTTGCCGCAATACGTGCTCTTCGGCATCGGGGCCTTCGGCGTGGCCCATGTGCTGTACATCAGCGGCTACTTGCGGCTGGGGGGTGTGTTGGGGTTGCAGGACGGCCGGGCGCGGGCCATCGGGCTGGCGGCCCTCCTGGTCCTGGCCGTGGTGCTGTGGTGGTTGTTGATCCGCTCGCCGCAGACCGACGCTGTGCTCAACTACGGCTCGCTGGGGTACGCGCTGCTGCTGGCGGCGATGGCTGGGCTGGCGGTGAGCCTGGCGCTGCAAGAGCCTCGCTTCGCGCCGTTGGCGGTGGGTGCGCTGCTGTTCCTCATCTCCGACGTCTTCCTGGGACACCGGCTGTTCCAGAGGGGCAAGTTCCTGCTGGTGGGCGACCTGGTGTGGATGACCTACATCGTAGGGCAACTGCTCATCGTGTTCTCCACGGCGACTGGGCTGCGGCTGTTGTGACATTACATTGAGGAGACTGCGCAGTGCGCAAATGGACGGTGCGGGATCGTCGGGGGCGTGAGATATACATCACTGAGGAGCGATGGAAGCACATCGTTGAGGAGCACGAAGAGTTGAGAGGACACTTTGATGATGTGCTGGATGCGGTCCGCGAAGGGCGAAGACACCAGGAGCCACTTGATCCCGGAAGTTACAGGTACTATTGGCGCTGTGACAGTCTGCTGGAAGGCTACACGCACATTATGATGATTGTCGCCTTCAGATTCCGCACCCAGCCAGATAGGACAGTTGAACCGAACAACTTTACTGTTACCGCTTGGGGTAAAGCTAAGCACGAAGGGAGTGGAGGAACATGAAGCAGAGATTTTCGTGGCTGATTGAGTTCGAAATCCCCTTGGAGGACGATACTGTCATTCATTGCCACTACGACAAAGAAGGGGACATCTTGGAGCTATTCTTTAGGCGAGGTCCGGCTACTTGCACTGTCGAGCTCACAGACAACATCATCTTGCGCTTTGATCGAAAAAGCGAAGAGCCCCTCAGTTTGGGATTGATCAGCTATTCAGCGCTGGCCAGACTGACCGAGACCGGCCCTCGTGGTTTCCGTTTGAAGCTGGACGAAATACCTGACGATGTGCGTCAGACGGTGCTAAATATTATCACCACGCCACCGGTTAACCGTTTCCTGAAGGTGCTCACTTATTCCCCGCGGCCTGCCAGACGGCCGGTGCCTATCGCTTACGTGGAGGAGTTGCCCATTCTCGCTCTAGCCCAAAAGGAGATAGCCTGATGGCCGACAAGATCTATACCGTGCCCTACGGCAAGGGCGGAATCAGTTTCGTCTTGCCGCCGGGGATGCGCGGCACGGTAGTCGAATCGAAAAAGTCGCCGCCTATCGCTGACACTGTCCTGGACCGGACAGTACAGGGCGTGGAAGCGGCCATCGCCGGGGCACTGGCCAAGCCGGTGAATTCGCTGCCGCTGCGGGAGCTGGCCAGGCCAGGCGATACGGTCTGTGTGGTGTTCACCGACATCACCCGCGCCAGCCCGGATCATCTGCTGGTGCCCGCGCTGCTGGCGGAACTGGCCGCGGCCGGCGTACGGGACGAGCACATCACCCTGCTCTGCGGCATCGGCATGCACCGACCCAGCACGCCGGAGGAGAAGGTAGCCAAACTGGGTGCCGAAGTGGTGGCCCGCTACCGCGTCATTGACAACGAACCGCAGAACCCGGCTGCGCTGGTGGACCTGGGCACGACCGAATCGGGCATCCCCCTTTCCGTGCATCGGGCGGCCTACGAAGCCGACCTGCTCATCGCTACCGGCATCGTGGAGCCGCACCAGTACGCTGGCTACAGCGGTGGGCGCAAGACCCTGGCCGTGGGCGCGGCGGGAGAAGCGATGATCGCTTACACCCACGGCCCGCAGATGGTGGATCATCCCGGCACGCGGCTGGGCCGAATCGAGGGCAATCCCTTCCACGAGGCGGTCAGCGAGGCGGCGCGGCGAGCGGGGCTGCGTTTCATCCTCAACGTGGTGCTGGATGACGAAAAGCGGGTGGCGGCGGTGCGCGCCGGCGAACCGACGGCGGCCTTCCTGGAGCTGGTGGCCTTCGCCAAGGAATTGTACGAGGTACCGGTACCGCAACGCTACGATGTTGTGATCGGCGGCGTGGGCTTCCCCAAGGACGCTAACCTCTACCAGGCCAGCCGGGCGGCTAGTTACCTATTCTTTGCTCCCACGCCGGTGGTCAAGCCGGGTGGCTTCCTGATCGTCCCCGCCCGGTGCCAAGAGGGCGCGGGCGAGGGAGTGGGGGAGCAGCGCTTCTTGGAGAAGATGCGAGATGCCAGGGACATGTCCAGCTTGCTGACCGAACTGCGCCGCACCGGCTATCCGCCCGGCGCGCAGCGAGCTTTCATCATGGCCAAGGTGCTGGAGGGGGCGCAGGTAGTCATCGTGGGCAGTGAGCATCCCGATCTGGTGAAAGCCTGCAAGATGATCCCTGCGGAGACGATGGAGGAGGCGCTGAGCATGGCTGCCGAGGCGTTGGGGCCGGAGCTAGATGTGCTCATCGTGCCCCACGCGCTGCTGACACTGCCGGTGGTGAAAACCCCACGTCGTATGAGACAGTGAGACAGGGGAGAGACCTGGCATATCGGTATGCGTTTGGCGACGAGGCTGGGCAGACGGGGTTCAAATTCGATCTGGGGGCAACCCGGTACTTCATCGTCAATCTGGTTCTGGTCAACGACCCGCAGTCGCTACGCGAGTGCGTAGATCGCATGCGTTCCCGACTGGGGCTTTCGCCTATGGAAGAGTTCAGCTTCAACAAGAGTTCCAACCGCCACCGGCATGCCTTCCTGGCCGGGCTGTCTGACCTGGACTTTGTTGCACGGGCTATTGTGGTGGACAAGACCTTACTGCCAGACGACTTCCGGCACATGCGCAGCGTGGAGTTCTACGCATTCTTTGTAGCCCAACTTCTGAACCACTTGCCCACTGGTGAGTTAGACCGAACTATCTTGCATCTGGATCGCTTCGGCGCTCCCAAGACTGCGTTGCGCTGCATACGTCAACAACTGGCACATCTTCGGCCCAAAGACCGGCGCAGCCTGGTGAAACGCATCGTGTTCAAGGAGTCTCACCGTGAGAATGGGATTCAGGTGGCTGATATGATAGCAGGGGCCATCTTTCGCTGGCGGGAGAAACATGACGCCCAATTCGCGACACATGTCTGGGACAAGATCTTGCTGTGGGAGTACCACGCAAAAAACCCGCCCACCTAGCCAGGATTTCCTGGCAGGTCACCGTCCGGTGACTTTTCGGTGGGCGGGAGAAACCTGTAGCAGGTTTTTGATGCTTGAATTATACACGAGATGTGAAATGATGTCAAATAGTGAGGTATGACCGTGAAGTTTCATTATTATCCCGAAACCGATTCGCTGTACATTGACCTATCGGAAAAAATGAGTGTAGATTCGCGAGAGGTTGCACCGGGGGTGGTGCTGGATTTTGACGCTGAAGGACACCTGGTAGGTATTGACATTGACCACGCCAGCCGGATCGTGAACCTCTCGCGATTGGAAGCAGAGATGCTGCCAGTCACTACGTTTTCCCTGGTGGGCACACCTGCATGATGGCATGGCTGCCATTCGCTTTCATGCACCTTGCATTCTGCACCCTGTACCGGAGGACTACATGACCGTTGACGAATCGAACCTCGACTGGCAGCAGCTTGGCATTGAGGTTCCGAGCGAGGAAGAGTACCTTTTCTGCATCCGCTGTGGGCTGTGCCTGTCGGTGTGTCCCACTTACAAGCACTCGCTGCGAGAAACTGAATCACCCCGGGGCCGGGTGGCTCTGGTCCGCAAGGCCCTGGAGGGCGAGCTGGAGCTGAGCGCCAACTTCGACGACCACGTGCACCGCTGCCTGGGTTGCCTGGCTTGCGATGACATCTGTCCGGTGGGCATCAAGCCCGCCCACCTGTGCTTGGAGACCCGTGACGTGTTGCGCCAGGCCAAGCCTCAATCATGGGTCAAACGTTTGCTTTTCCACAACTACTTTCCGCATACGGAGCGCATTGAGTGGTCCATGCTGCCGATGGTTCTCTATCAGAAGATAGGCTTGCAAGCGATAGCTCGCATTCTGCGCATCACCCGGCTATTGCCGCAGCAACTCCAGGACATGGAGAAACTGCTGCCGCCCTTGCCAGCTCGCCCTCTGCGTAGCCGCTTGCCCGAAGTGACGCCGGCCAACAGCGAACGGAAGCATCGCGTGGGCTTCTTTCTGGGTTGCTTCCAGAACGCCATCTTCGCTGAGGGCAGTGCGGCCACGGTGCGGGTTCTGGCTCGCAACAGTTGTGAGGTGATCACGCCCAAGGACGTCAAGTGCTGCGGCATGCCGGCCAATGGCTACGGCTTCCGCGACGTGGTGCGCGATTTTGCCAGGCACAACATTGCTCTTTTCGAGCGACTGAATGTAGACGCCATCGTCACCGATTGCGCCACCTGCGGTTCGGCCTTGAAAGAATACCCTCGCTTCCTCAGCGGTGATGCGGAGTGGCACGAGCGAGCTGAGGCCTTTGCCGCTAAGGTGCGGGACATCAATGAGTTCCTGATTGAAATCGGCGTGCGGGAACCACGGGGCCAGGTGCGAGCGCGGGTGACTTACCATGACCCTTGCCACCTGGTCAGGGCGCAGCAGGTGCGCTCGCAGCCACGGGAGCTGATCCGGCTTTCCGGGGCCGAACTGGTGGAGATGAAAGATGCTGACTCGTGTTGTGGCTCAGCCGGCACGCAGATCGTGACCCACCACGAAACCGCCACCGGCATCCTGGATGGCAAGATCGCCAACGCCGCCGACACTGGGGCAGAGATCATCGCCACCAGTTGCCCCGGCTGTCAACTGCACCTGGGCCTGGGGGCGAAGAAGCACAATCTGCCGGTGCGGGTGCTGCATCCGGTTCAGTTGTTGGACGAGGCGTATCGAAAGTCGGAGAGCTGAGAAAGAGGGAAGGAAGACGTGTTCCATGTTGGATAAACCCATCATCAAGAAACTCGAGAACATTGTCGGTAAGCGGTACGTCCTCACTTCGCCCGAGGATCTGATTTGTTACTCCTACGACAGCACTTTTGCCGAGGGCCGCCCCGATGTGGTGGTCAGTCCGGCCACCACCGAAGAGGTGAGCCAAGTGATGCAACTGGCCCACCAGGAGGAGATTGCCATCGTGCCGAGGGGGATGGGGAGCGGGCTATCTGCCGCCTCGATCCCTTTTTCAGGAGGCATCGCTCTCAGCCTGACCCGCATGAACCGCGTCCTGGAGATTGACGAGGAGAACATGACAGCCACGGCTGAGGCTGGAGTGATCACCGCCGATCTTCAGGCAGTTGTAGAAGAGCGGGGCCTCTTCTATCCCCCCGATCCATCCAGCATCAAGCAGTCTACGCTGGGCGGAAACGTGGCCTGTAACGCCGGCGGCCCCCGCTGCCTGAAGTACGGCGTCACCGGTGACTATGTGCTGGGACTGAAGGTTGTGCTGGCCGACGGGCGCGTCTTGCAGACCGGCGGCAAGGCGATTAAGAATGTGACCGCCTACAACCTGACTCAGCTTTTCGTTGGCTCAGAGGGAACGCTGGGAGTGATCACTGAGGTGCTGGTCAAGCTGATCAGCAAACCCGAATACGTGCGCACTGCTTTGGCCATCTACCCCGTGTTGGACGATGCCAGCCGCACGGTGAATGCTATCCTGACGGACGGTATCGTGCCTTGCACCATTGAGATCATGGACGACACCACCATCAACACCATCGAAGAATACATGCACCTGGGGCTGCCGGTGGGCGCGGCGGCCATCCTGATCCTGGAATCCGATGGTGACGATCTGGATGTGGTGGATAGGGAAATCCAAGCCATGGCCGAGATCGCCCGTCAACACGGGGCCTCTGACGTGAAGGTGGCCGAGACCGAGAATGAGCGGGCTGATTTATGGCGGGGCCGGCGTTCGGTGGGGCCATCGTTAGCCCAGCGGCGGCCCAACAAGCTGGGCGAGGACATCTCCGTGCCCCGCTCGCAGGTCCCGGAGGCGGTGAGGCGCATCAAAGAGATTGGCCGCAAGTACAACCTCCCCATCGTGGTCTTCGGCCACGCTGGGGATGGTAACCTGCACCCCAACATCCTGTTTGATAAGCGGGACGAGGAGGAGTGGGGTCGGGTGGAGCAGGCCGTGGGTGACATTTTCACTATGGCGGTGGAGCTGGGGGGCACCCTCTCTGGAGAGCACGGGGTGGGCACACTGAAGCTCCCCTACTTGGAGATGGCGTTGGGGCCAGTGGCCGTGGACATGATGCGTAACATCAAGCAAGCCTTTGACCCGAAGGGGATCTTGAACCCCGGAAAGAAGATAGAGATAGGATGACCGGTATGTCAGCAAAACCCTACCTGTTGCTCGACGCCGGTGGCACATTTCTGTTCGTGGATCAGGACTACCTGGCGGGGCTGTCAGATACCCACGGCTTCCAGGTTGAGGCGAGGCGGTTCTACGAAGAGCACTACCGCCTTGTCCACTGGTTCGACACATACGTCAGCACCCAGCGACGGTTTCTGTCGAGGCTTTCCGAACCCTATTCACAGATACTTTTCCGGTTGGTGGGCCTGCCGGAGGAGGCTGCGGCGCAGGCAGCACAGGTGGCCGAAGCCAGGCACGAGCAGCGAAACCTGTGGGAATTCACCTTTCCCTGGATCGTGGAAACCCTCGACCAGTTGAGGAATGAAGGGTATCGCATGTCCATCATCTCCAACGCCGATGGCAGGGTGGAGGAGGAGTTGCGCAATCTGGAGATGCGGGGCTATTTCGAGAGGGTGTACGATTCTGACGTGGTGGGAGCTGAGAAGCCGGAGCCAGCCATCTACGAGATGGCTTTGAACGACCTGGGTCTCCAGCCTGAGGAAGCCCTGTTCGTAGGGGACATGTTCTACAGCGATATCTGGGGGGCCAACCGGGCGGGGATTCCTGGCTTGCACCTCGATCCGTTGGGTCTCTACGATGGATGGCCGGGGGCGCGCATCCAGGACCTGCGGCAACTGCCCAGTTGGTTGAAGGAATATGCAGCCACCCCAGAACGGTTTGAAGTGCTGCCTTTGCGCGATTTTGCGCTGCTGGCGGAGTAACTCAGAAACCAGGTTTTTGACACAGAAGATGTGACTCTGGTACCGTGGAGATCCCCGAAAGCAACAGTCGGCCCAGGCAAAGAAAAAAACCTGGTTTCTCCAGAAGCAGCGAATCGGAAACAAGGATGGATACGGAGGAATACTATGTCAGAAAAGCAGAAACCAGGACGAAACGACCCCTGCTGGTGCGGCAGCGGCAAGAAGTACAAGAACTGCCATAGGCGCCAGGACCAGGCAGAGGCGAAGAGGTCTGCGGTTAAGCCTGCGCCGGCGACGACGGCCGTAGCTCCCCCTGCGCCGATGACCCCGACCATGCCTGAACCGCCGCCAGTCCCGCCGGAAATCGCGGCCATCAACGCCCGCTGGGATCAGTTTGAGGCCGCCGACCTGGAGGGCAAGGTGACGTTCTTTTTGAAAACCCTGGCCTCCGGGGAGATGGACTGCGAGGAGGCTTACGAGATGCTGCAAAGCATTCGTGACAAAACTGATCCGCGTCTCGACCCGCAGACCCGTGCCCGCTACGCCGAACTGGTCGAACGGTTGCGCCAGGAGGCGCCCGATCTGTATCGCTACGACGTGGCGTACTACAACGAGAACCTGATCAACGACGCCATCGCCGAAGGCCGCTGGGAGGCCATCCCTGAACTGCTGGCCGGCTTTGCCGAAGGGCCGGCGGATAGGGGCATTGACATCTTCTTCCAGCTTATTGAGCAATTGAAGTACCACGGTCTAACCGAGCCGTTACTCCGCACCATGAAGCTAATGTGGTCGGGCGTGTCGGATGCCGTGGGCTCCGGCAAACTTGTGCCCTGGACCAGCGAGGAGCTGGGCTCAGAGGCCGCCTTGCTGACGTTCTTCCAGTACGTGGAAACGGCGGAAACGCCCCGCGCCGACGATCCCGCTCTGCTCGAAGTCGCAGAGCCGCATGGCTCTTTCAGCGCCGAGTGGCTGGAACAGGCCATCCCGCATCTATCCGCTTCGGATCCTTCCGCCTGGCAACGGGCTGACTTCGGCCAGGCAGTAGATGCCGAGCAGTGGGGTGAGAACCTCAGCGTCCTGCTGTTCGAGTTCATGGCCGACCAGCGCCGCCGCGCCGGGACGCCTTTCAGCAAGAGTTACCTGGCGCGAGACCAATTACTCGACTTGCTGCACCAGCAGTTCACCCAGCCGGAGGATAAGAGCAGTAAGAGACGAACTGGCAAGAGGCGATCGAGGGCAAAGAAACGGGCTCGCCAACAGCCCACCGCGCGGCCGTCGTCATCGCTGGTGCCCCGCTATGCTTTGCTGAACCGTCACCTGGGCGAGCAATTCGGCTTTCTCAGTGCGCAGCCTTACAAGGCGGCGGCCCTGACTGAGCTATTGCCGGCCTACCTGCACTTCCTGGCTCGCCTGGGACTGATCCATCCCACCGAGATGGACGACGCGATGGGGAGCTTGCGCCCGCTGGCCGGTCACATGCGGACGGCGCTGGATAGCTACGGGGCCAACATGGCGGCGGTGGAGGCAGTGGAAGCGGCCTGGACGGAGCCGGCGCTGGCCGCGCTGCGCGATGATCCAGCGTTGGCGCAAGCTCGCGCGGCGCCCTTGTCCGAACTTGCCCCGCCGCCCCCGAAGCCCGTCGCCAGGCCCGGCGCGGTGCTGACCTACACCTTTAAGGTGACCTACCAGCGCAAGCGCAGCGTGTGGCAACTGATCGAGATCGCCGCAGATCAGACCCTGGACGATTTGCACTACGCCATCCTGAGCGCGGTAGACTTCGACTCCGATCACCTGTACTCCTTCTACATGAGCGGGCGGGCCTGGGATAGTAGCACGGAGTACGCTTCGCCTTATGCCGACGGACCCAACGCAGACGGGGTGAGAATCGGCGACTTGCAGTTGCGCATGAAGCAGAAGTTCCTGTACCTGTTCGACTATGGCGACGAGCACCGCTTCGACGTGCAGTTGGTGGGCATCAATCCTGAGGCGGCCA
>CAZGKH010000090.1:0-11806 GCA_964525665.1 uncultured Anaerolineae bacterium
AGAGGCAGAACAGGAGAACCCTAAACTCTTGAGAGCCGATCTGGTGTGGCAGGCAAGTGAGCAGATTCCGGCCAACTACGGCACCTCCGTACGTCTCAAGGACGCAGATGGTTATACCGTCGCTTCCCTCGACGCTCAACCCCTTTATGGCTTCTACCCTACCAGCCTTTGGCGGCCAGGCGAACCGGTCTACGATAGCCGCTGGCTTCCCCTTCCAGAAGGCACACCACCCGGCGACTATTCCCTGGAAGTGGTCCTCTACGATGTACGGACTCTGCAACCTAGTGGTATATTCCAAGTGGAGAACGTAGCCTTGTCACAGCCGACGGTCAAGACGGACTACCCCACCAGGCATCGCTTCTCCCTGGGGTTGGTCATCGCTGAGGCCGATGTGGAACGCACGCGCCTTGAACAGGGCGAGAATCTCTCGCTGACGGTGAAATGGGCTGCTGTGTCCCCTCTGGGGCGGGATTACGATTGCTCTCTGAAGCTGAAAGATGAGCGGGGGGAGGTCGCCCAAGAGTGGCGAGAGCCTATCGCTGGCTCGTATCCCACTTCTCGCTGGCCTGCAAATGCTCTTGTCCTGGCTCATTATCGCTTGGGCCTGAGCCGCGACCTGCCCCCCGGCCGCTATCACCTGGTACTTGCTCCCAACGACGCGCTGACAGAGGAGGAGCTAGGAGAGTTCGATGTGGGGATAGTGGAGGTGATAGTGCCGGAGCGCCAGTTCGCCGCGCCGGAGATGCAAAGGGAGCTGGGGGCGACTCTCGGTGGAGAAATGCTGCTATTGGGCTATGACCTGACCAGAGAAGGCGAAGAGCTACGCCTGGAGCTTTATTGGCAAGCTCTCCAGCAAATGGAGACGAACTACAAGATATTCGTTCACCTTTTCGATCCAGCCACCGAGACCATCGTAACCCAATGGGACGCTATGCCACAGGAGGGCCGTTACCCTACCTCTCGTTGGGCGAAGGGGGAAGTGGTGAGCGATTCCATCATCCTCTCCCTGGCGGAGGCGACGCCGGGCCGCTACCGGTTGGCAGTGGGCATCTATGATCCCGCTACCGTGGATCGTCTGCCCGCCATTGACGCCGAGGGTCTCCCCATCCGCGATAATCGCATTGTCTTGACTGAGGAGATAGAGATACGAGATGAATAAGAAAACTACTGGATTGCTCTTTGCTCTATCCCTGAGCTTAATCGCCTGCTTGCCCCTGCTGGCAGGCGATGACCTCATAAACACACGCGGAGGAGGCGATAGTCCCTTCTTGTTGGTTCGTCTCCACCAACTGGTTGACAACCTGAGGGCCGGCGTCTTCCCCGCCCGCTGGATGCCCGACGCCGCCTATGGTCTGGGCTATCCTTTCTTCAACTTCTACGCCTCCCTACCCTACTACATCGCCGCCCTGTTCAAGCTGTGGGGCTTCGGCTTCATTTGGTCTATCAAGCTGACCCAGTCACTGGGCTTCGTCGCTGCCGCAGCCTCAATGTATCTCTTGGCCAAGCGCCTGTTCGAGCGAGAAGCCAGTGCCATGCTGGCCGCTCTGGCCTACACCTACGCTCCCTACCACCTGGTCAACGTCTACGTGCGGGGCGATGCTCTATCGGAGTTCTACGCCTTCGTCTTCTATCCCCTCATCCTCTGGGCCCTGATGCGCCTGCGGGACGCACTTTCGGCTGGCAACATCGCCCTGGTTGCTCTTGCTTACGGCGGGCTGATCCTGACCCACAACGTCTCGGCCCTCATCTTCACCGCCTTCACAGTTCTCTACATTTTGCTCTGTTCGCCGAAGGTCTCCGACCGAGGCGAAAGGGGCATCGGTCAGAGACCTCGCCCAGCAGGAGGCCAGAGACCTCGCCCAGCAGGAGGTCAGAGACCTCGCTCAACGGGAATAACCTCCAACCTCCAACCTCCAACCTCCAAATGGCTCGCCAGCAGTGCAATCGGCCTGGGCCTTGGTTTGGCCATAACCGCCTGGTTCTGGCTGCCCGCTTTGCTGGAGGGGAAGTACGTGCAATTGCAGCATCAGACCACCGGCTATCTGAATTACAGCAACCACTTCCGAGGTCTAGACCTGGTGCAGCCTTCGCTTCTTTTCGATTATGCTATCGAAGCTGGACAGACGCCCTTTGTCATGGGATTGACCCAGGCCGCCCTGGCGCTGCTCGGCGCGGTAGCCATCGCCGCCTGGTGGATCAAGCGACGCTGTCCTGAGACCCAGAGCGCCTTTATCATCACCAGCTTGGTCCTGTCCACCTTTCTCATCACCCCGCTCTCGCGCCCCCTGTGGGACAACCTCCCGCTACTGCCCTTTGTCCAGTTTCCCTGGCGCTTTCTGTCAGCACAAGCCTTTTTCGCCAGCCTGGTCATTGGTTACCTAGGGACGTGCCGGGGCGTTGGAGTCCCCAACTTGTTGGAGACACGGCGCCGTTGTCGTTCGCCGAAGGTCTCTTGTTCGCCGAAGGTCTCTGACCGAGGCGAAAAGGGCATCGGTCAGAGACCTCGCCCAACGAGACCCTCGCCCAACCCGAACCCAATCGGGCTGCATTTGCTGGCTGGCGTCTTGGGCGCGGTGTTACTGTTGACTTCCATGCTGAACCTCAAGCCTGAGTACCTCCCCATTGGCGAGGCGGACATCACCACGGAACGACTGATACTCTACGAATACTTCACTGCCAATATCGGCACCACCATCCGCCACGAGTATTTGCCCCGCTGGGTAGTGCCCCGTCCCTACACCTCCGAAGCATTGCTGCGTGACGGGGAGAAACCGCTGCCGCTAGTGATGGACGGAGAGGTTAAGGCGGCTGACCTGCTTTGGCGCAAGCCAGCCGCCGAAGGATGGGCCATTGACGTGATCTCACCCCAGGCATCTCTGGCCTTTCACACCTACTACTTCCCCGGCTGGCGGGCCTACGTGGATGGCCAGCCCCAGGAAGTGCGACCCGTTAAGAACCTGGGCTATGTTGGCCTCGATCTCGACCGGGGGGAGCACCAAGTCATCCTACGCCTGGAGCGCACACCGCTGAGGGCACTGGCCGAGGGGGCATCGCTGGTGGCTGTGTTAGTTATCTTCGCACTTCTAATCGTTGACAGGATATCCGATATTGGATACTCGGTATTAGAAGCCGGAAAGCTCGCCCAGCTTGTCCTCCGTCTCGTCAAAGACCGCCGACTGTGGGTCGTGGTGATGGCAATCCTGCTGGCTGCGATCCTCCTGCGCCTGACGCCCACACCTGAGAGCGACCTTTCGGACCTGACGATGGACTTCGACCGCCTGCCCTACCTGCACCACAACCCCCAAGGAGTCAACTTTGGCGGGGTGGCACGGCTGAAGAGCTACCAGCTTTCGGCTGATGAAGTGGAAGCGGGAGAGATCGTCGAGGTGGTTCTCCACTGGGATGAGGTTAAGGGGGAGGGCCTTGAAGCCGATGTGCGCCTGACCTCTCCTGCCGAGTACCTATTCGACGTGAGCGCTGGATTGGTGGGAAATAGCGTTCCCTTGCAAGCTGGGACGACGCTTCATCATCTTAAAGCGCCCGGAGATGCCACTCGCGGGCTCTATCTGATCAGTGTGAAGCTAAGAGGCAAAGAAGGCGAGATCAGGCCCATCACCGACAGGGGCGAGACCCTGGGCACCACTTATCTGCGCCCCCTGCGCGTTGGCAGCCAGCGCTGGGCGACGGGCGATGAGCCGACCCTGGCGACTTTTGGGCCGGGCATCGTCCTAAGCGAGGTGGAGACCGAACAGAAAACGTCCGAATCATTGGAGGCCAGACTGACCTGGCGAGTCGTAGAGCCAGTAGCCGCAAACTACGGTTTGGCCCTGCGTCTGCGGGCCTGTCCTGAGCAAGGTCGAAGGGACGGGGACGGCCAGACGCTCGCCTCCCTGGACACCCAACCGCACTACGGCCTGTACCCCACCAGCTTATGGCGAGAGGGAGAGATGATCAGCGGTCGCTACGTCTTGCCCCTGCCCGAAGGCACGCCACCTGGCGACGACTATTCGCTGGAGGTGATTCTCTACGAAGTCGCCTCGCTGGCGCCCATCGGCACGGCACAGATACCCAATGTGGCCCTGACGAAGCCCTCCATCAAGGCCGCCTACCCCGTGCTTCAGGAGTTCGATCAGTTGGCCCTGGTCGAATTAAGTCCGGTAACGACACAGATAGAGCAGGGGCAACCCTTGCTCGTGCAGGCCAAGTGGGCCGCCATCGAGCACCCCACCCGTGACTATGCTGGCCGCATATCCCTAAGAGATGAGAGCGGAACAACTGTCCAGTCGCAGATCGAACCAATCGCCAGGAGCTATGCCACTTCCCTCTGGCCAACCAACGCCATCGTAGCCAGCCGTTACCAGGTACCCCTCGATCCCCTGCTGCCTCCGGGGCGCTACGATTTAGCTGTCGCTGTGTTCGATCCTCAGACTGACGAAGGCTTCGGGGAATTCGTTCTCCCGCTGGGCGTTGAGATCGAGGGGAGAGAGCGCAGCTACTCCATACCCGCCATGCAGGCTAAACTGGACATCAGTTTCGGCAACCAGATGCGTCTTCTGGGCTATGATCTGAGGCGTGAGGAAGGAGAACTGCGGCTGAAGTTGCACTGGCAAGCGCTGCAGCAAATGGAGGGGGATTACAAAGTCTTCGTCCACCTCTTCGATCCTGCTACAGAGGAAATCGTAGCCCAGGACGATGCCATGCCGCGCCAGAATCAGTATCCCACTTCCTGGTGGGCCGAGGGCGAAGTGATCAGCGATGAGATTAAGCTCTCAATGAAGGACGTGCCTCCAGGTCGCTACCGCCTGGCCCTGGGCGTCTACGATCCCCGGAGGGTGGATCGCCTGGCGGCGGTCGGCCCCGACGGCACCCCTGTCGTCAACGACCGCGTCATCCTGGACGAAGAGGTTGAACTGCCTTGAGGGGCCCCACTCGTTTTGCTCCCTCTTGTGTGATTCGCGATTTACAAATCCACAAATGTGATTTGCAAACTCGCGAAGTTGTGGTACAATCCAGCTAGCTGCAAAAGCTGAACAGTGGGCAGTTATTATGCAAACGGACGAATCGGCAAGATCCAAGATACAGCGCACCTTGCGGCTCGATTTCGCGTTGCGCCTGGTCTGGCAAAGCGCGCCGGGTTGGACGATGGCCAGCCTGGCGCTTCTGATTGTGCAGGGCGCGCTGCCGCTGGCGTCGCTCTATCTCATGAAGCTGGTGGTTGACGCCGTGACCGCCGCCCTGGAGGCTCCCGACAGAGGAGCTGCCTTCGGGCAGGTGGCGTTTCTCATCGGCCTCACGGGCGGGGTGGCCTTGCTCAGCGTGCTGGTCCGCTCGATAGCGGGGCTGGTCAGCGAAGCGCAGGGTCAGGTGATAACCGACCACATGAGCGATCTCCTCCACGCCAAGTCCATTGAAGTAGACCTGGAGTATTACGAAAGCGCTCAGTACTACGACAAGCTTCACCGCGCCCAACGAGAAGCTCCCTTCCGCCCCATCCGTATCCTGAACGGTCTGGTGCAGGTCGCCCAGAATGGAATCTCTCTGCTGGCCATGGCCGGCCTGCTGTTCTCATTCCACTGGGGCATCGCCGCCATCTTGTTCGTTGCGGCCATCCCCGGGCTCTTCATCCGCCTGAGATATGCTGGTCAGACGTATCGCTGGCAACGCCGACGAACGCCCACAGAACGGCGATCCTGGTATTTTCATTGGATGCTCACCGGAGATGGGTACGCCAAGGAGATCCGGCAATTCGATCTAGGTCCTCTGTTCATGACTCGCTTCCGCGATTTGCGCCAGCAGCTCCGCAAGGAGAGACTCGAAATCACCACCAGGCGCTCCATCGCGGAGTTGGTGACCCAGGCCAGCGCCACTCTCGCAGTGTTTGCATCCTATGCCTTAATTGCCTACCGAACGGTGCAAGGCGCCATCACCCTGGGCGACCTGATCATGTACTACCAGGCATTTCAGCGCGGGCAGGGCTTTCTCCAGCAGATCCTGAGTGGCCTGGCCGGCCTCTACGAGGACAACCTGTTTCTCTCCAATCTCCACGAGTTCTTTGAGTTGAAGCCAAAGGTCGTCGAACCGCGCCATCCCAAACCTGTTCCCCAACCCATGCAGACCGGCATCGCCTTTGACCAGGTCAGTTTTCAGTATCCCACGGGCGCCAGGGAGGTGCTGGAGGACATCACCCTGACCATTCGGCCGGGGGAAGTGGTGGCTCTGGTGGGCGAGAACGGCTCAGGCAAGACGACCCTGATCAAGCTGCTGTGTCGGCTGTACGATCCCGCCAGTGGGGTCATCACCCTCGACGGCGTTGACCTGCGTCAGCTTGAGACAACTGCGCTGCGGCGCGAGATCAGCGTTATCTTCCAGGACTATGCCCAGTACCATCTGACGGCGCGGGAGAACATCTGGTTTGGGAACGTCGCCATGCCGCCCGATCAGGAACGGATCGTGGCCGCGGCGAGGCACGCCGGCGCTGACGAGGTCATCGCTGAGCTGCCCCAGGGCTACGAGACCATCCTGGGCAAGTGGTTTGAGGATGGGGAGGAGCTAAGCGTGGGCGAGTGGCAAAAAGTGGCCCTGGCTCGGGCGTTTCTGCGCGATGCCCAGATCATTGTGCTCGACGAGCCGACCAGTTCTCTTGATGCCAAAGCCGAATATGAGGTCTTCAAAAAGTTCCGCCAACTGGCCGCAGGCCGCACTGCCATCCTCATCAGCCATCGCTTTTCCACCGTCAGGATGGCCGACCGCATCTTCGTGTTAGAGGGTGGAAGGATCATCGAAAGCGGCGCCCACGACGAGTTGGTTCGCCTGGGCGGAACGTATGCGCGTTTGTTCGAGACACAGGCCCAGTATTACCGCTGAAGGAATACGTCTTTTGACAAGAAAAGTACCGCCCTTCCGGCCGATGGATGAATTCTGGAACGAACGGATGAAGGATCCGGAGTTCGTGGCCGCCCTGCAAGAGATGGAACCGGAGTTCCAAGCAGCACGGGAGGTGCTGCGCCTGCGCCTGGCACAAGGGCTGACCCAGAAAGAGTTGGCCGAACGGATCGGCACCAAGCAAGCCAGCATCTCCCGCCTGGAACGGGCTTCTTACAAGCCCAATCTGGGCTTTCTGCAGCGGGTGGCGGAGGCCTTGAACGCTCGGCTTGATATCCGTTTCGTGCCCAGAGAATAAGCCCGCTTCTGAAGCAGAGCGGGCTCCCACGCCCACGAACCGGCGGCCCTTCACTTCGACAAGCTCAGTACAAGCGACAAGCTCAGGACAGGCATGGGAACCGCCTCTGTTGGAAATCTTGGATCTACTGAGAATAGCAAAGCCTGGTCTTCGGACCGGGCTTTTTGCTTTACGCGGCGCGACACGTCTACTTCAAGATAAACGGCAGGAACACACACTGAAACGTTGGTTCCACCGGCGGATATTGCGCCAACACCTCGTCCAGGTTGTCGTTCCAGTTGTCCTCCCTCACCCGATCGGCCATCTCCGCCACCGACGCTAACCAGACGTCCTCCCGGACGCCCGGCCCGGCAGGAAAGCCCCATGGCCGGATGTCCCACCAATCGGCGGGTTCGGAGTTGGCCGGGTTATCCGGGAAGCCGCTCCCGTGGCCGGGGTTGATGGCCTGGACGTAGGCCAGGTCGGGGTTCATGCGCACCCACGATAATCCCGCCGCGTCGGTGAAGCCATCCCATGCCTGGTGGATGTGGGGCTTGGTCTCCGCCGCCTGCACATGGTCATCCTGGGCGAACACCAGCATCACTTTGAGATTCGGGGCCTGGGTGGCAAAGGCCGGGTAATTGTGCACGGTGATGCGGAAGGGCCAGGCGGCCTGGGTTTCGGCGGGGGTGGCCAGGTCCTCAGGCCAGTTCTCCAGCGTCAGCGCGCCGTTGTCCAGCAACGCCTGGGTGATGGCGCGGGAGTAGTACCGTTTGCCCCACATCGTCGGGCTGATGGTTTCGTGGAGAATGTGCTCACCACGGATCCTCCCCGCCAGGGTAGACGAAGGTGACGATGATGATGTCGTCCACGCTGGCAGGCAGATCGTGGTTGATCCCCTTAACCTCGAAGCCCCCCGCCCCCCAGATGAGCACGGGCGCGCCCTCAGGGTAGCGGGCGTGGCCGTGCATCGGCGTGTGGACGCGCACCGCCAGGGTGCCCGTAGGGCTGCCGGTGCTATCGGAAGGCAGTTCCACGTCTATCGGCACCAGGCTGTTGGGAGGAGTGGGGGACACCGAGTGAGGCGACTGAGCCGCAACCAGGCCCGGGCCTAGCAGTACCAGGCTCACAACAGCAGCGCAAACGGGCAAAAGTCGCCAGCGAGATAGACGATTCAACATCGGTATGAACTCCTTTCCTTTGGTGGGTTCAGAAACCAGGTTTTTGAGAAAAACCTGGTTTCTCTTTCCGCCTTGGTCAGAGACCTTCGGCGATCAGAAAGTCGCCGCCAGGAAGTCCCCTACGGCCTCCATGGCTGCCTGCGCCTGGGAGGTTTTGATCCCAATGATGAACCCGTGCTGCGCGCCCTCGACGGGCAGGTAAGTGACGTCGGCTCCGACGCCATCAAGGGCCGCGTACAGCCGCGCGGAGTTCTCGCAGCTCACGGCATCGTCGTCGGAGCCATGGATGAGGAGCGTGGGCGGCGCGTCCGCCGTCACATAGGTCATCGGCGAGGCGGCGGCACAGAGCTGAGGCGCATCCTGGCAGGCTTGACCGCCGAGGAAGACGGTCACAATATCCTCAGCCGGTTCGCTCTCTTGCGCGTGGAAAGCCAGATCCACAGGCCCGAAGCAGGAGATGACGACCTGCACACCGACGTCGGCCGCCGGCTCGCCACAGGAGGGCTGCCAGGATGCAGAGGGCGAAGCGGGGACAGCCGCTAGTCCTGCCAGCGCTGCCAGATGCCCTCCGGCAGAGGTGCCCATCAGAGCGAGGCGATCAGGATCCACATCGTATTCGGCCGCGTGCTCTCGCACCCAGGCGACGGCACACTGCACGTCGGCAACGGCCGCAGGGAAGGGGAAATCAGGGGCCAGGCGGTAGTTTATGGCGAACGCGGTGTAGTCGTGCTCCGCCATCCACTCCCCCAACCGGCCATGGCTCTCTTTATCCCCGGCCTGCCAGTAGCCGCCGTGGATGAGAATGACGGCGGGATGTGGGCCGGGCGTCGCCGGCAGGTAGGCATCCAATGCCAGCGACTCGCCTTCGACGACGGCGAACGCTACGTCGGTGATCAGGGTCGGCTCGCCGAACCAATCCTTCATCAGCAGGGGGAGGTACACGCGACGTGCTGCTGGCTGCGGGGGAGGATACTCAGCCAACACCTCGTCGAGGTTGTCGTCCCAGTTGTCCGCCCGCACCCGGTCGGCCATCTCTGCCACGGCAGCCAGCCCAACGTCGTTTCGAGTGCCGCCCCCGATCATCGGGTGCGCCCACGACACAACATTGAGCCAGTCTGCGGGCTGGGTGTTGGCATCGTTGTCGGGGAACGCTGCCAGGGGGTAATCGGGTTTGACCTGCTGCACATAGCTAGTGTCTGGGTTCAAGCGCACCCAGAGCCCCGCCCCTCCGCTGAAACCATCGTAAGCTGTATGAATGTGGGGCTTGTCTAGTGCAGGTTGCACGTGGTCATTCTCGGCAAAGGTGAGCATCACCTTGAGCTGCGGGGCCGAACTGGTCAGCAGAGGATAGTTGGCGACCGTCATGCGGTAGGGCCAGATCGCCCATGCCTCGTCTGGAGTCGCCAGGTCCTCGGGCCAGGCTTCGAGCGTCAGCGCGCCATTGTCCAGCAGCGCCTGGGTGAGCTCCATGGAGTAGTACCGCTTGCCCCACATCTGTGGAACCCGGCTGCCGAGAACGTAATCCTCGCCATCTGGAACATCGAAGAAGGGGCGGCCATCGGGGTACTCGGCGTTCTGGAGCCAGCCTACCGTAGAGTAGTCAATGTCCAGGCCAAACGGCGAGTAATCATCGGGGTAGCTGTAGTACGGATTGTAGATAGGCTCGCCATGCTCTCCCCAGTGCCCTACCTGGACGCACGACAGCGTGTCCGTGGTCGGGTTCTCCCCACCGACCAGGTACTTAACGTTCGGTAAGCTGTCGCCGTAGTGGGCCATGACGTTGGTCGCTGCGATGCCGGGATGGGAGAAGGCGTAGAGGCCGACGTTGTCCGTCAACGGCGTGACGGCCAGCAACTCAGCGATGTAATGTCCCTCGTAGTCGGGGATTTGGCCGGACACGAAACGGATCACGTCTCGAAAGGCGGCGATGCTGTCCGGCCCGCCGTGGTCGTACACCCCCTCGCTGGAGACGCCCGCGTGCGAATCCGTCGTTCCCGGCCACAGGTAGCTTACCTCAATGGCCCCGATTCGCGTGACGCCCAGGCCGCCGAAGCCCTGGCCCGGCGTGAAGAAGGTCGAGGTGTGGACGACGATGGGCGCGCCCTCAGCATAGCGGGGGGCGGAGGGCAGTCTGAGGCGCACTGCAATCCGTCCAATACCAGAGGAGTTCACGTACGTGATCAGCTCGCCAGCCAGGTGGGCAGGAGGGTCACCGTATCCAGGGCGGGAGGGCTGGGCCTCGGCCAAGCCGGTGGCCTGGACCAGCAGGGTCGCGGTCAAGCAGATAGCAACGATGGTGCGGAGCATAGAGTTCTTCCAGATAGACATGGGATTCTCCTCACTTGGTTAAGATTTGGCTCTATTATACACCTCCCATTTTAAGCTCATATTGGCATTTTGTAAAATGACTGTAAAACCGTAGCGCCCTGGCCCAATTGCCTTACCTGCCAGGGCGTTTGCATTGGCCTGGGCAATAGCTGTGAAAACAGAACGGCCCCGTTCCTTGCGGAAGTAACGGAGCCGTTTCGTAGGTGCAGACTGAAGAGCATCTCTTCGCCTACATATCAAGCTGAAACCGGATGGCTTCGAGGATTTCTCGACGTATGTCCACATCAACCAGTTCGCCCAAATCTCGTTCCAGCCGGCTTTTGTCCAAGGTGCGAATTTGATAGCACAGGGCGATAGAGTCCACCCTCAAACCAACCACACCGGCCGGCAACAAGACTTCGTTAGGATAGATGACCCGCGAAGCATATCTACGGGAGGTCAGGGGAATCACATTGACCATGGGTAGCAATAGATTGATCCGCTCCCTGCTTATGACGAGCACAGGACGCCTGCCAGCTTGTTCTGATCCCTTGGTGGGATCAAGCGAAGCGAGAAAAACATGCCATTGATAGTTCACTGGCTTGGCTCCCACCATTCGGCATCAACGTCGGCAAAGGCCGACATCGTCTCACGCAGATCTGCCATGAAGAGGGGATCATTAGCTGCTTGCTCCATCCGGTCGAGTTTAGTGGCTTCGTCGAGGGATGGGAAGCGCCGCTCAAGAATCTCTTCTATCAATGCGAATTCTTTCAGCGGCAAAATAACGCCGATTGGATTGCCCGCTGCATCCGTGATAAATTGACGCTTGAGAACAGCCACGGTCATTTTGCACCTCGCAAGCTCACGTTTTCTGCCCAACATTATACCACGTCGGCAAATAAGTAGCAAGTACACCCGCGCGAAAGGCCCGCCGTCAAAGTGACAGCGGGCCTCGTTGGTCTATCGCTGACTCAAATGCGGGATTCGCCTCACCTGCCAGCGTCACTAATGCCCGCATCCGTTGGCGGCTCAGGTTTCTCGTAGGTGAAGCCGTCCGGCAGGATGCCAGACAGGTCGTCGGGGTTGGAGACGACGACGTCTACTGTGCCGGCCCTGTGCCAGTGGGTCATGGCGGTGATGGTGTGTTCGTCCACCACCC
>CAZGKH010000091.1:0-11753 GCA_964525665.1 uncultured Anaerolineae bacterium
ATCTCGTACGCCCCCGGCGCCACGCCCACCGGGGATAGGCCAACGTAGTTTCCGGGTGCATCAGTGTGCACGGTGGACTCGGCGCGCGGGGGCACGGATACGTCGTCGCCCCCCTCGCGCACTTCCGGGCGGACGCCCACGTTGCCGCCCACGTCCAGCCAGGGAAAGAGAGAGAAGCCCTGGAAGACCATGCCCCGCCGACAATCGGGGCCGGTCACCAGTTGGCCGCCGGCATACACGCGCCCGGTGGTGGGGGACTCCAGCCCGGCCACGATCTGCAACAGGGTGGATTTGCCACAGCCGCTCTGGCCCACCACGCACACCAGCTCGCCCTCGGCTACTTCCAGGTTGATGTCCTCCAGGGCCTGGACGGCGCCACCCCGCCCCGGATAGGTTTTGGACACTCCTTCCAATTTGAGTTCTATCTGGCGCATCTGTGTCCTTATCCCTGCTGAAACAGCGTCGTGCTCAGGTAGCGCTCGCCCGTATCCGGTAGGATGGCAACGATGAGCTTGCCTTTGTTATCGGGCCTGGCCGCCACCTGCAAAGCGGCATGGACTGCCGCTCCGGAGCTGATGCCCACCAG
Source organism: uncultured Anaerolineae bacterium (assembly GCA_964525665.1). Taxonomy (GTDB): domain Bacteria; phylum Chloroflexota; class Anaerolineae; order VGOG01; family VGOG01; genus CAYMKL01. The sequence goes on from CAZGKH010000091.1 coordinate 587, forward strand.
CAGGCCCTCTTCTTTGGCCAGACGGCGGGTCATGTCGGTGGCTTGCTCGTTGCTGACCTGGACGATCTCGTCTATCACGTCCACGTTCAACACCTGGGGCACAAAGCCGGCGCCGATGCCCTGGATTTTATGCGGCCCCGGCTGCCCGCCTGACAGTACCGGCGAGTCGGCCGGCTCTACGGCGATGGCCTGCAGGGATGGCTTGCGGGCCTTGATGACCTCGGCCACGCCGGTGATGGTGCCGCCGGTGCCCACCCCGGCCACCAAGACGTCCACCTGACCATCGGTGTCGTTCCAAATTTCCTCGGCCGTGGTGCGGCGATGGATTTCAGGGTTGGCCGGGTTCTTAAACTGCTGGGGCATGAAGGCGTTGGGGGTGGTGCGCACCAGTTCCTCGGCCTTGGCCACTGCCCCTTTCATGCCCTCGGCGCCGGGGGTCAAGACTAGCTTGGCGCCAAAGGCCTGCAGCAGGGCGCGTCGCTCGATACTCATCGTGTCGGGCATGGTCAGGATAAGACGATAGCCTCTGGCCGCCGCGACGAAGGCCAGGGCGATGCCGGTGTTGCCGCTGGTGGGCTCGACGAGCACCGTGTTGGGGCCGATGAGGCCAGCCTTTTCGGCAGCCTCGACCATGCTCACCCCGATGCGGTCCTTGACGCTCCCCAGCGGGTTGAAGAATTCCGGCTTGGCCAGCACTGTGGCTTGTAGCCCCTGTGTCACTCGGTTCAATCTCACCAGCGGTGTATTCCCAATGGTCCTGGTGATATCTTCGTAGATCCTTGCCATTGTGATTCTCCTTCCGAGATTCTTTTGTTTGTTAAGGATAGACTTAGAAGCCTAGTTCTCCGCCTCTGTAACCTCGCGGGCTTGGTCGCACAGGTCCTTTAGAGTAACGGAGTCCAAGACTTCTTCTATTGTTCTCGATAGCCTCTCCCAAAGCGGGTAGGCTGCACAGCTATCCATCCGATGGCAGGCATCCTCCGGGTCGGGATCAACACAGTACACTAGAGCGATGGGCCCCTCAACTGTCCTGATGATGTCTCCAGCCCTTATCTTATCCGCATCCTGAGCCAGGACATAACCACCCCCCGGCCCCTTGACGCTCTCAATGAACCCCGCCTTTCTTAGTTTTGCGAATAGTTGGCCGATGTAATGAAAGGAAATCCCCTGCCTCTCGGCGATGTCCTTTCTGAGAACCGGGCCCTGATCTATGTGCAGGCTCAGATCAATCATCGCCCTTAGGGCATACCTCCCCTTGGTGGAAACCTGCATTGCAATTCCCCCTTGTCGAACAATTGAGGGTGGATTATAACATAGTTGAGTAATTTTGTCAACTACCCCCCACTCCGATCAGGGTCTTTTAATTCCCCGGCAAATGGCCGGCGCTCTTGAGAGAATGGAAAAGCGCTACTACTCCGATCAGTAAGACGCCCAGAAAGACCAGGGCCAACGCGAAGACCCTGTAACCCTTCCGCAACAAAGCTCCCCCAGTCATGGGAAGCAACGGTTGAGCTTCGGGCGTTTCAGTAATGACCATGGTTGGTGAGCGGGTCGGCGGGTCGGTGGGGGGCACTGGCGTGGGCGTGTCGGGCTGGGGCACTGACGTGTCCGTTGGGGGTGGTGGCGTATCGGTGCGGGGTATTGGCGTGGGTGGCGCTGGTGTATCGGTTGGTGGCACTGGCGTTGGCGTGGGCGGCAGTGGCGTATTCGTGGCTGGTTCCGGCGTCACGGTCGGGCACGGGATCGCCGACGGTCACGGTGTTTGGCCGACGGCAACCGGTGGGAATGTCGCCGTCACCAGCAAGGCCACAGAGAACAAGATGGCAATACTCAGGAAACGCATCGCTAACCTCTCTTTATACTTCACGATAAGCGGCAGATAGACGTAATAGTGGGGCGGTGTGGGCGTCAACGTGGGTGTGATCGTCGGCGTCAACGTAGATGTTGGCGTAGGCGTTGGCGTGGATGTCGGTGTGGACGTTGGCGTCGGTGTCTCTGTGGGTTGAGCTCTACACCCCCCAAACCAGCCGACAATAGCGTCCATTACTACTTTGCGGTCTGCCAGGTTCGCCAATCCCTCGAAGGGTCAGGCGAAGAAGGTCGTCCTGTAGTTGCCGCTGCTGCATTTGTAGCTTGTAGAATTGGTGTGACCGGTACCTTCCCAACGGAAAGGTGAGTAGATCCCTCAACCGCTCCGTCTGACGACGTCATCGGTGTAAAGATCGCCCGGCCAGCCGCTGGGCGGTATCAGGTTGTAGGGGCCCAACCCGCTGCCAGGGGTGTTGAGGACGCCCACGGGGTCCGCCTGGTTTACGTCGTTGGTGTAACTGGCAATGGTCAGGCGGATTTGGCCAAACGTGGTCAGCCCCCTGTCGTAGAGATAGTCTTCACTGGAGAGGAAGAAGATCCCTTCTGCATCGAGATAGGCCGCCACCGCCGCTTCGTTGGCCGAGGTGAAGGTGTCGCTCCGGGGGTAGCCAGTGAACCATAAGACCATTTGGTAGCCCATGAGGTCGTCAGCAGACGGGTCGCCCTAGCTAGCCACGTCCCAGACATCATAGGTTACGCCCAGTTCGTCCAGGGTCGAGGTGTAGTAGATGTGCACGTCCGGCCCGTCCTGGTCGTCATCCACCAGAAGCACGCACACCTGGCCCAAAGCCACCGCGGTTATGAGGAAGCCCCAAATTGTGGCGACAACTAAGGCGGCGGCAAAGGTTTTACCCACCATCGTGAGCCTCCAGCCTACTTGTTTACGTTTCATTCACCTACCTCCCTTTCGGCAATCAACTACAGGATCCGGGCCAGGAACTTTGCGATGAGTGATTCGTTCAGGGGGCCGGTGTGCTGGGCCTGAATCACCCCCTCGCGACTGATAAAAAAGCTGGTGGGGATGCCCAACACGCGGTATCCTTTGGACATAGCACCGCTTTCATCCAACAGGGTGGGAAACGTCAGGCCTTTTTCTTGAACGAAGGCCTGTACAGTCGCTTGCTTCTCGCCGATATCCACGGCCAGGATGACGAGACCCTGGTCGCGGTGTTGTTCGTGAGCCTTTTGCAGAGCAGACCGCTCTTTGCGGCAGTACCGTCACCAGGTGGCCCAGAAATTGAGGAGCACCGGTTGGCCTTGCAAGTCGCCTAGCGATACCTCGTCGCCGTTCAGATCGGTCAGTGTAAAGTCTGGCGCCGAAGCTCCTTTGGCCGAGGAGTCGGTGCTGCTCACAACAGAATCAGTTGAGCTTTGCTTATCAGATGCCTGGCACCCAGCCGAGATCACCAGCAGTGCGGCCAGGATAATCATCGGGAGCCGACGCAAAGACAGCGTAGACTTGTCCATTTACGTATCTCCAGTTGGTCAGATGGTTGGAGGGTCGGCCTAACTTCCAAGCTACAGGTACCGCAGCAACCATTCGGGGGTGATGCGGATGAAATAGTTGTTCAGCACGGAGAACGTGCCGGTGACGAGCAATGCCCCTACCCCAACCATCAGCAACCCGCTGACGATCTCCACTGCCCGCTTATGCTGGTTGAGCCGCTTCAACCAACCGGTAGCCCGCGCCAGCAGCGCTGCCGTCACTAGAAAAGGGATAGCCAGGCCCATGGCGTAGATGAAGATGAATACCAACGCCCGCGAGGGTTCTGTAAAAGCCAGTGTCATCGCCGTGCCCAACAAGGGGCCAATGCAGGGTGTCCAGCCCGCAGCGAAAGTCACGCCCAGCAGGGCCGAACGAGCGTAGCCCTGATTCACTCCCGATCCCAAATCTACTCGGCGAGTCATGTTGAGGATGGGGATGGTAATGACCCCCATGGTGTGCAAGCCAAACAAGACCAGGATCCCCCCGCCGATCCTGGTGATCCAGTCCTTGTACTGCTGAAACGCACTGCCCAGGATAGTGGTAGGTAGGCCGAAGAGGATAATGAAAATCACGGTGAAGCCCCCGACGAAGAGCAGGGCGTGGCTAAGGACATGCCAGCGATTGGACGTTGGGTTGCCGGACATACTGCTTCCCGACAGGTAGCTCAAGTAGATGGGCACCAGCGGGAGAACGCAAGGCGAGAGAAAGGACAACAAGCCAGCCAAGAAGACCAGGGGAACGCTAATGGAATTCATTACTACAATGTCTCCTCCAGTGCGGCTATGAGACCGGCCTCGGTAATGGGGCCTACCCACCATTCCAAAAGTCGTCCATCCCTGGAGATCAGGAAGGTCTCGGGCACGCCGGTGACGCGGTAGGCCTCCGCGATCCTATTGTAAGGGTCAGGCCCATTGGGATAAGTGACGTTGAATTCCTCAATGAAGGGCAGCGCTTTGGACTCAACGTCCTTGTAGCTCACCCCGACAAAGACCACCCCCCTGTCTTCGTACTCCTGCCACAACCTCTCCAGGGCAGGCGCTTCGTCACGACAGGGTGTGCACCAACTGGCCCAGAAGTTCACTACTACCACTGAGCCAAGCTGGTCTGCCAGGGATAGCTCTCCGCCATCGAAGAGCGGCAAAGTGAAATCGGGGGCCGGAGCCCCGATAGGAGAACCAGACTGAGTCCGCAGTCCGTAGCCCAGGATAATCACAAAGCCGATGGCCACTGCTGCGACAATCCACCTCGACTTCCCCGTTTCCTCAGGTTTAGCTGTAGCGTCGTTCATAATAATAACGCCTCTCTCTCGCTATACTCGGTGGCTCCAGATTCTGAAGCTTGGTCTAGATGTAGGTCCCCTTCGAGAAGTGGCATTTGCAGACCAAAAACCATCCAAACCTACGGGAGGGTGAGCCGTTCTCCCCATTCATTCACGGGTATTGTCTTTTAGCCCATATCGCTCTTTCGGGATAGCCGAATGAAGCGAGGGATTTGCTCAACATACCTCTCGTACTCCCCGCCGTACTGTTCTCGCAGCCAAGGCTCTTCCGCGAAAGGAGCAATGATAAACCAAACTGCTCCTGCTAGTCCTGTCACAAGCGCCATCCATGAATTGGTGAACAGAGCATATCCAATTAGCAATACAACATCACCAACGTATTGCGGATTGCGCGAGTATTTGTAAGGACCTCCCCTGACCAATTGTCCCTCCAAGCCCAACGTACTGTGAACACTGAGCGTCCTCACTCCCCACAGGGCAAAACCGGATCCAGAGACCAGCAGAACCGCTCCCAAAGCAAATCGCAGCCAGTGTTTAATCAGAAAGCTATTCCAATCGAGAACACCAAGGACAAGGATGCCCAGGAAGGAAGTTATAGTCAGTGCCCAAGTGTAACGGAACTGCCATGAGTTTCGATTCGGAGGCGGCCAAACTCTGAACTGGGGGATTGCCAGCGTTAGAACAAGTGAGCCTCCCAGTAGCACCTCACCTAGGATTGTAAGCCCAAAGATGATATCCTTCATTGTCCCACAACTCTTTTGTTTCTCCCGTTAGACCTTACAAACCTAGAGCAAGGTAATGAAGAGCCAGCCGGCCAGAACAAGGAACAGCAGGGCGGTACCCAACTTGATCGTCGCTGTGCGGCGGTTGATGAACCTCCCCAGTTGGTCTGAGGTGGTGCCGAAATATGCCAACCCAAAGACCACCACCAGGGGCAGGATGAAAGCCAGATTGTAGAGCAGCAGGTACAAGAACGCCTTCCCTTGCATCTCTGGCACTCCCATGACGAAGATGATGGTGGGCAAATAGACCTGACCAGTGCAGGCCAACTCGATGATGGATACGACAAAGCCAGTGGCGAAGGCAACTGGCACAAAGGCTCGCGCCTGGGCTCCCTCTCGTATAACACGGTTGATTCGCCTACGCAACTGTAGCGGGATGCGCAGGGTCATATCCTGGGGATCACCCCGCCGCGCTTTACGGTAATCCAGGAAGGTGAAGACCGCCAGGATCAGGCAGAGGACGGCCGTCACCCCATAAACCCAGCGGCCCAGCATCGTCAAGAATGGCAACTCCTCCAGCACCTTGAGCAGCCCCACTCCCACCAATAGATAGGTGAGGAACACGCCCAGAGCGAAAGCCGCTCCTACAGCCAGGATCTCTCGTCCCTTCCGGCCCAGGAGGGACAGGTAGGAGATGAAGAAGACGATGGTGGCAAAGGCGCAGGGGTTGAGCCCGTCCACCAAGCCCGCCCCCACGACGGTCAGCATGCCAAAGGAGCGGAACCGTTCGACAATTGACCTTCCAGATTGCTCCGGGTCGAAATCTTCCCAGGTCGCCTCAGCGCCGCTAGAGACGTACTTATTCAGCACGGCCTGTAGATTCTCCAAAGTGACCTCATCCCTGCCCACCAGGGAGTCTTCCCCCACAAACACCATCGGCGTGCTCAGGCGATTCTCCTCTGGTACGCCATAGCGCTGGCCCAACCACTCGCTCAGCGCCTTGGACTCCTCCTCCTCAATGGGAAACTCGGTGACCACCAACTGGGGATAGAGGCCCTGGAGAGTTTCCAGATAGCCACTGGCTCGCTCGCATGCTGAGCATCCGGTGAACGAGAAATAGACCAGGTGAATGGCCGGAGCGGACGGGGTAGAAGGCGCGGAGGCAGCGGTTAGAGGAATCGGAGTCGCCACAACCACCGATGATGCGGTCACATTTTGATAAATAATCAGCAAGAGTACGGCCATCAATAAGCTTATGGCCAGTGTCCTCCGTGGCAAATCAGATATCATAGATTCTCCTCCAGTAGCCAGCTAATCACAGCCTCAGGTCTCCCATACCGCCGCAGCCACCTTGCATAAACGGCAGCTCGCACTTGCCAACATAGCAGGGATTCTCGTGCGATAGGCCATACGTGGCCGGATCCACCCCCCTGCTTCTGATCTCCTGGATGATATAGTAGTTGCTGTGAATGAAGTGCAGCCACTCTAGCGCCGATGCCCTTACCTGCTCGGCGGTATAGTTCTTCTCCGCTATGAGATAGCTTGACAGTCCCCACACAGACTGGGCAAGGTTGCAGGGACAGCAACAGGTTGCCATGGAGTTATCATCACAACACGGCGCCTTGAGTGGAAGCAGGGCGTCTTGCATAATGCTCTTCTGCGCGGATGTCAGCCGGATTGCATTGTAGTAGTTTATGAACTGCTGTGTGTTGTTAAGGGACAAAGGAATGCCGTAGGCTGTCTCATCTCCCTCCTGGGGTATTATCTCAGCTGCTACTTCCTCTGGTGTTGTTATGCCGGCCTGCTGACCTTGGCTACAGCCCCCACCGATGATGAGGAGGGCGAGCGCCAATAGCATGACCACGTACAGACCCTTCTTCAGTCTCTTGCTTGACACGACAAGTGTCTCCCTCGCCTTTTTTGCTACTGCTTGTGGCAAACGCCCATAATTTTATCACGAATTGCACAAACAAGCGAATTCCACGAATGCTTTTCAACAATTCTCAACTAGATTTGTGTCATTTGTTCATTTGTGGTATTCGTGTTCTAAAAACTGTCCGGCAGCAAATTGCCTTTCTATATCCTCAACCTGGTTACTTCGTCACCATACAGTGGCGAGACCAGAATCACATCACTCAAGGCGGCGTAGTCCGTCCCGCAGTGCACCTCGACCCTGTCGTCCTCCGCATCACTGTAGCGAGCAGTGATAGCGGCGGTGAGGTGGATCTCGGCCTCGCCGGCTTCACCCCGCAGCAGCGTGACCGGACTGCCACAGCTTCTGACCTCGAAGAGTAAATCGCCCTGTCGGGCCAGGATCTGGAGGCGGCGGTTCTCCTCTTCGTTCCGCCCCACCACCACTTTGGCCCCAGGCGAGAGCCGGAAGTGGCGGCCCACCTTCAGCAGGTTGACGTCGTTGAGATCGAAGTCCGGGTGAGAATGTACCAGGTCCCGCATCCGCCGGGCGAAGCCGGGATCGGTGAGCCGACAGCCGCCCGCCGCACAGGGGTAGTCGGTGATGCCATGCTCTTCGGCCAGGGCCATCTGCGGTTTGCGCGAACGCCCCTGTATGGCCAGGAGTTTCTCGCGGTCCACCAGGCCCTCTTTCTCCGGGATGGTGGGCTCAAGCAATCGGGCCGACAGAGGGCGCAGCAGCCGACCGTCGAGGCCCGATTCGCGATCAATGATGCGCATGGCCTGACGATGCTGGGACATAGGCCGCTGCCCCAGCACCTCGCCGGTGAAGACGAAAGCGGCCCCTATCTCTTCCATCCGCTCCCTGGCCCGGGAGAACATCAGGATGCGGCAGTCCAGGCAGGGGTTCATCCCGCTGCCGTAGCCGTGTTTGGGTTCCCTTATCACCTGGAAGAACTCCTCGGTGACGGCGATGGTCTTCCAGGGTATGCCAAACTCCTCGGCGACGTGTTTGGCCTCGCACCTCCCCTGGCGATTACAGGTGCAGAAAGGGGTGACGAAGTTCAAGGCCTCCACCTCGATCCCCTGATCTAAGATCAGTTTCACCGCCAGGGTCGAGTCCAGTCCGCCGGAAAGCAGAGCAATTGCCTTAGGACTCATGTTTCTGCTCGGTCCTCCTACAGGTTCCTTTTCTCCACAAGCCTATTCTGTGTTCGCATCCTCTAAAGCTGGTGGATTCAGTAGAGCAATGAACTGTGGTTGTACGGTGGGTGGGCCGCAGGCGACCGGATATAACTCTTTATCACAGCCAGCGACATACCTTTCGTAGTCGTTCTACGGAGACCTACTGGCTGGCCACCGGGTAGCCAGCCTTCTCCCAGGCAGCCAGGCCACCCAGCAGGGCAGCGACGTTGGTTACTCCGTTTTCATCTGCGATGAACGCCGCACCGGCGCTCTCCTGCTCGGCCGGTCAGGTACAGTAGAAAACAACCAGCTTGTCGTTGGGAAGTTCGGCCAAGCGAGAGGCAACTTCGCCCTGAGGCATGGAGGTGGCTCCGGCGATGTGCTTCTTAGCGTAGGCAGCTCGTGTCCGGGCGTCAAAGACCACAGCCTGGTCGGCGTCCAGTTTAGCTTTGAGTTCCTGAACGGTAATGCGCGGCATGTCGGCTGAGCTGGTAAGGGCTCCCACGACAGGCGTCGCGTTGGTCGAGAGCCTCGGTGTGATCACCACGGGCACCACAGTACTGTCACTGACCACTGGGGCAACGGCCTTCTCCGTGTTAGGCGAACTCGTGATAGTCGCCAGCACCCAGCCCACACCTACTAGCAATACCGCTACTACAGGGATCAACACGTACAGAGGGTTTATCCCTTGCCTTTGGCGGCGACTGGCCCTGCTCTGTGGTCTTTTCCTCTTCTTCTTCGATGTCATGTTTCTTCCCTCCTCATGTTTTGGCAAACCAAGCTTCCCGTTGGGCGAAGGTCTCTGACCGAGCCCCGCTCACGGCTGCGGTCAGGAGACCTTGCCGAGCAATTGAGTTTGCTTTACCCAATCCAAAACCCTTGCCTTTTGTGCAAGAATCTGATTGATAAGGTACTGATTGATAAGGTACTAAGGCACCTCCATCGGGTAGCCGGCGTTCTCCCAGCTCGCTAATCCACCCAATAGGGCAAACACTTGTGCCGGGTTCATTCCTTGCTGGATCGCAAATAGCGCCGCACGGGCGCTCTCCTGTTCGGCCGGTCAAGTACAGTAGAAGATGAGCACCTTATCGGTCGGCAACTCGCTAACGCGCTCGGCCACCTCAGCTTCAGGAAGTGAGATAGCTCCGGCGGCGTGTTTGGAGCTGTACGCTTTCGGCGACCGCGCGTCGTAGAGTACCGCCCTGCCGTCATCCAAGAGCGCCTTGGCGTCGGCCAGGGTGATGCGCGGCACGTCTTTGTCGGTGAGGTCCGCCACTGGCACCGCCGTAGTGCTTGGCGCAGTGTTGCTTTGTGCTTGCTCCCCAGTGGGAGATGCCGGTGTGACCTGGACGACTTGCTTGGCTCCGTCATCAGGCGCACCGCAGCCGGCTAGCAATACAATCAGACCAGTCAAGACAATCATCCACAGCCAGTTTTTCATCAGTAATCTATTTGTCCTCCCGCATATATGTATTATGGTGACGGACTTGATGGATCAATCCATCGCGGCCCGTTCAACCAGACCACCTAAATGATTGCGGCCATCTCTTGGCCAGTTACTCTGTGGAGACCAGAACCCCCGGCCCATACTTCTCCACTACCTTGTCAATGACCTCGGACTCCGAAGAGCTCGTATCAGTCAGCGAGTCGACGTATCCTTTAATCTGGCGAGCCTCCCCGCAATCACACTCCGCCAAAGTATCCTTGCACGTACCGCAGAGACAGTTCAAGCTGGCGAAGAGCGCCTCTGCCTCAGCAGAGTAGGCGACGACGGGTGGTGGGGTGGGGAAGGTCGGAAGGACTTCCTGAACACCCAGGCCTGGCTGGGTTTGTGCCTGGTTAGCCGTCGTAGAAGGCCGAAGCATCAAGATGACCACAACTACGAGGGCCACAGTACCCAGGATAGCTAGAGTACCATAGAAAATCCGTTGATCAGTCTTGCCGACGACCATCTTTTTGGGATCAGCAGTCCGCTTGCTCGAACTCCTCAACTTGCTCATTTTCACCTCCTTGCTCGTCTTGTCTTACTCCGGCGCAGCGACCGGCTGACACAGGTAAGGTGTTTCTTCCTTCAGCATCCGTTGGTAGCAATTACAGGTTGAGATAGCTTCATCGAGCACGCACCACTCATTGGTCAAGACTTCGCCTCTCACCTGCTTCAGGCAATCGTGCTGGTGGGCGGTCAGTACAGCGGCCCTATCAAGCAGCGGCTCAGCTTCCGGCGTCGGCAATCTGCAGATTATGGCTATTGCCAAGTTGGTCTCCTTCAGCATTGACATCAAGATGGCATCATCAACCGATTGACAGCAGCTCATTAGTTCCAGGGTCTCGTTCAACCGTCGTTCGGCGAAGAAGAGATGCAGGTGCGCCTTGCCGCTGGGGCTGAAGGTGAGAAAAAGCCGCACTCGCTCGGTGGTGCGCTTGACCGGATAGAGGGGGCTATGGGGCAGGCTATCAGCAGAGGCAGCCACGGTGCCAAAGCCGATCACCGCCACCGCGACTACCGCGGCCAGCACCCGTGTAAATGCCAGGGAGACCCACTGGCCGGTCAGCCAGCCAGGGAATAGTCTCCCTCGTAGGGCTGCCTCCTTTTTCAGGATGGCGGCCTCTCGCACCCGCGCCTGGGTGGCCCTCAAGGCTTTTGGATTCGGCTCAGGTAGAGGCAGGGCCTCGATCTCCCTGGCCAGGCGCAGCAGAGGCTCCAGTTGGGGCTGA
>CAZGKH010000092.1:0-9521 GCA_964525665.1 uncultured Anaerolineae bacterium
CTGACGGCATCACCGATGCTCTGGGTGAGCAGGACGAGTTCTTCCGGTCGGAGCGCCTACTAGAGGCTGCACAAGCCAATCTGGGACGTTCGGCTCAGGAGATCCAAGATGCGCTGCTGGCGGAGGTCCACAGATTCATGGGCCAGGAGCCTCAGTTTGATGACATCACCCTGTTGGTTGTGGCTCGGGATTCTTGAGGACGGAGCAGAAGAGCCGCTCGTTTTACGACAAGAAGGAGGTTAACCATGTCTGCCAGCAAGCGTTTGACCGAAGTGTTTAGATCGGCCGAGGAGATTCCCTTCGACGACTCCTCCAAGTTCATCTTCTTTAGCGACTGCCACCGAGGCGATAACAGTTGGTCAGATGACCTGGCTCATAACCAAATCCTCCTTTGGCATGCGCTGAAGCGATACTACGAAGATGGGTTCACTTACATTGAAGTTGGAGATGGAGATGAGCTTTGGGAGAACAAGAGATTCGAGGACATACGAAAGGCCCACAGCCACCTGTTCTGGCAAATGCGAGAATTCCACCGGGACAACAGGCTCTACCTTATCTGGGGAAACCACAACGCCGACTGGAGAGACCCCAAGAATGTCGAAAAACATCTTTACGAGTTCTACAACGATCGCACGCGCGAGAGTGAGCCGCTATTCGATGGCATCACCGTGCACGAGGGATTGGTTCTCCGACATTCGGACACAGGTAATAGCATCTTTGTTGTCCACGGACATCAGGGAGACCTGTGGAGTGATCGCCTTTGGCGGTTCAGCAGGTTTTGGGTTAGATATATCTGGAAGCCTCTTCAGATGGTTGGAATTAAAGATCCAACAAGCCCAGCGAAGAACTTCAAAAAACGGAGGCAGGTTGAAGAAAGGATCATAGGGTGGATAAAGGCTAACGACAATCAAATGCTCATCTGCGGCCATACCCATCGCCCCATGTTCGCTGAACCGGGCGGACCGCTCTATTTTAACGCTGGCAGTTGCGTCCATCCCCGCTGCATAACTGGGATTGAGATTTACGATGGGCAAGTGGAGCTGGTAAAGTGGTGGGTCAGGCCGGATGATGAATCTGGAGTGCTGCGGGTTACGAAAGAGACAAAAGTAGGCCCCCAAAGGCTACAAGATCTGTTTGTTTCACATTGAGATTGCGTTTGCCTAGCTCTGACGGGCATCTCTCCGCCGGTCTCGGCAGGTCTTCCGGTGGGGAGGTTTTCGTTGTGGAGTGAGGAAATAACTATGCCTATTCTGGTTCTGACTGAGGAAGAAATTCGACGGACTGTCACCATGCCCGAGGCAATGGAGGCCATGGAGAGAGCCTTCGCCGCGCTGGCCCGGGGCGAGGCACGGCTGCCTGACGTGATCGGCCTGGAGGTGCCCGAAATCAATGGCGAGATCCACGTCAAGGGCGCGCACATGCAGGGCGATCCCTACGCCGTCTTCAAAATAGCCACCGGTTTTTGGGAGAACCCGGCTCAAGGGTTGCCCGTCGGTTCTGGCCTGATGCTGGCCCTTGATGCCACCACCGGTTTCCCAGCCGCGCTGTTGCTGGACAATGGCTATCTGACCGACCTGCGCACCGGGGCGGCCGGCGGGGTGGCGGCCAACTACCTGGCCAACCCCGTGCTGGACAAGGTGACCATAATCGGCTCGGGAGTCCAGGCGCGCTTTCAACTGCGCGCTCTGGCGGTGGTGCGGCAATTGGCCGGGCGGGTGGCGGTGTGGAGCCGCAATCCGACTCACGCCGACGCCTACGCCCGGGAGATGGTGGCCGAGCTGGAGGTGAACGTGACCGTCGCCCCGGACATTGAGGCCGCCCTACGGAACACCGATCTGGTGATCACCACCACCCCCAGCCGCCAGCCGCTGGTCCGCGCTGAGTGGTTAAGGCGTGGGGTGCACATCAACGCCGTAGGCTCCGACGCGCCGGACAAGCAGGAGTTGGACGTCAACGTGCTGGCCCGGGCCGACATCATCATCGCCGACCGCCTGAGCCAATGCTTGCGCCTGGGCGAGATCCACCACGCGGTGGAAGCGGGCGTCATCAGCGCGGACGACGTGGCGGGAGAACTGGGCGACCTGATCATCGGGCGGGTGGCGGGGCGAACCGACCCGAATCAGATCACCATCTGCGATCTGACCGGGGTTGGAGTGCAGGACGCCGCCATCGCCTCGCTGGTTCTGGAGAAGGCCAAGGCCATGGGATTAGGCTCTCCGCTGGAGACGAGGTAGTTTTCCTGTCTAATAGCTTATGCAAATTAGCCTCCTGCCTGCCTACCAACGTACTGATCGCCTCATTGCAGCGGCTAAACGAAACACATTCAAACACGTAGGGGCTTTATGAAACTATCAGAATTGCACTACTCCCAAAGGGGATAGCTATGAAAAGCTGTCTCAGCCCAAAACGACTGCTATCTTCGTTATGTTGATGGCAGTTGTTGATGTCAGTGCCATTCAGTCAGAAGGAGCACACCTATGAGTAGCACAACCGACGCGAGAACGCAGCCGCGCAATCCGGATAGAGTCATTCGAGGAGAGGTCATTGTTGAGACGAGCGTGGACGCAGTCTGGGAGGCGTGGACTACAGAAGAAGGCATCAAGACCTTCTTTGCGCCAGCCTGCCACGTTGAGCTTCGCGTTGATGGCCTGTACGAGATCCTCTTCAACCCCGATGCTGAACCCGGCTGGCGCGGTGCGGAGGGTATGAGAGTCATGGCCCTCCAGCCGAATAGGATGCTGGCCTTCACGTGGAATGCTCCCCCAGACCTGACGAGCGTCCGCGAGCAGCTTACTCACGTCGTTATCAGATTCATGGAACTCGCCGAGGGGCGAACCCAGGTGACGCTAACCCACGACGGTTGGGGAGAGGGGGAGGAGTGGGACAAAGCCTCCGCTTACTTTGTGCGGGCGTGGAAAGATGTGGTCTTACCCCGTTTGAAGTACAGGTTTTCCATCGGTCCGGTGGATTGGGACAATCTACCCAAGATAGAAGCGGAATAAGGTGTGCCACGCAATCGGCAACGAAAACCCAACAGAGAATCTGACCGGCATTGGTCGGTGTAGAGAAGGCGGGGCGGCGAGCGCGGCGGTTTGTACACTCGCCGCCGTTGTGCTATAATCTGTGGGCTACGCGCAGATGACACCGTCGGCCATCGTTTGCAGATCAGGGGCGGAGACGAAATGTTATGAACACTGAACGCATCCAAGAGCTTCTTCGGATGTTCAATGAGAATGCTCCCATCGCCCACTTCTTTGGCATGAAGCTCTCGTATACCGACGAGGCCAACCCTGTACTGTCCAGTCCAGGACAGTGTGCAGTCATTGACCTTCCCTACAACCCGAATCTCGATCACGCCTTCGGTGGGATCCACGGCGGCGTATATGCCACCATGCTCGATAATGCGGGCTGGTTCACCGCCGCTGCAGCACATGACGTGTCTTGTTGGGTTGCGACTTCGGAGTTGTCAATTCACTTCCTGGAACCCGCCAAGAGCACGTCTCTTCGTGCTGTGGGACGGTTGCTCAAGCAGGGCAAGCGCCAGGACATCGCGGAGATGTATCTATACGACGGGCAAGGCCGTTGGATCGGACACGGCGTTGGAACGTTCGTTGTCCTTCCAGACGTGTCCCTCTCGCCGAAGTAATTAACTGAACAGACGCCAAGAAAGGAGACCGATTGATGGAACTATCACCTGAAGATGCAAACCTGTTCTACAAACTGATGTGGCCGCTGCAATTCTACGTCAACCAGCAGCGGCGGGTCCTCCCGCATGTGAGCTCGATCAAGGAGTACATCGCGTGCCCCCAAGAGGACAAGGTGCAGGTGCGCAACGCCATGTACGAGAACATTGGCTTGCTGGACTCCTTCATCGCCGAGAACCCGGCTCATCTTGCATCCGACGAGCTGGCGATTGTCCAAAGCTGGAAACGCTTTGTGACTGGCAATTTCTACATCGTGCGCTTTTTGAAGAAAGCCAGCATTTTTGTGGATTCGAACGATCCCCCCCGGGTGTATGCTGTCCTGGGTTTAGTGGATAGCCTGCAAGACATCTTTTACCATCGCAAGCCGCCGATCTGGGTGCAGACAGTGCTGCTTCCTTTCAAAGGGAAGATCGTCTACGACGGGATGCTCAGCGTGTACAACATGTACTTCGGACCAGGTATCCGAGGGAACATGAAGGAAATCTACATGGCGGCCAAACAGAACCGCCGTATCATCGAGACCCTTGAGCCTGAGCGGCAGCTACCGAAAAAGATACGAGCGCCTCGCAAGCCCCCCCATGATTGGCGACCGGTAGTGGACGAGCTGGTGAAAACAGCCGGGAAACTAAAAGGCGGCCAGTCGCCGGTGCAGAGCCCAGCCTTTAGCTTGCTCAAGGCCAGCGCCCGCTTGACCCAGGCTGTCGTCCACGACCCGGACGATCTGGATGCGCTGTGGAAGTTGGAAGGGAGCGTCCGAAGAGCGCTCCGGCGGTTGGAAACGGTGCTGGAGCGAGCTGAGTAAGTTAGAAGAGAGAGGAGGAAAGAAAAACTGAATCTGGAGACAAAGCAGGAGTTCATGTATCTCTTCGACTACGGAGACGAGTGGCGTTTCAAGGTGCGTGTGCACGCCATCAACGAGAACGCCGACCCCGATGCTGAGTATCCCCGCTTGGTCGAGTCCGTGGGCGAGGCGCCTGAGCAGTATCCCGTATGGGATGAATAAGGCCCGAGAAGGAGCAACAGATCATGGATTATAAAGTAGGTGACGCCGTACGAGTCAAAGCGGGCATAGCTTGTCCGGATGCCCCGAACCTCGACATCAGCGGTTGGCAGGGCCGGATCACCGACTTGACCCAGGCCGACGCTGAATCGGAGCCAGTGATCGGTTTTGCCTGGGATAGCCTCTCGCTGCAGGCCATGCCAGCGTGGTTCATTGAAGACTCCGAGCTGAAGGGCCTGGGCTGGAGCGAGATGTACCTGCGGCCTAGTGAGATCGAACCAGCCGAGCCGCGGGACACTGAGGAGGATGTAGCACGAGTCCGGGACCAGATTGAGGCGGACTCCTCGTGGTACTGCATCGGGCCGAAGGGTGCTAGCATCCAGGCGGTGGTGAATTTCGCTGAGGACAACACCAACGAGTGGCAGGTCATGCTCGCCTGGGAAAAACACCTGAGCCAAAGCCTACGATTCCCCTTCGAGGCCGAGGTTGACGAGTTTCACCAGCGTGGCCCGCTGCGAGTGGGAGACCGGTTGACCGTGCTGAGGATCGAAAACGTGGACGACCTCTACGGCGTCATCGTCTCGTGCCGCCAAGGCTGGCGGCGTTGTCACTGTCCGCTGGCAGATCTGGCTGCCGTGGACGAAAATTCACCCAACGCCCAGCCGATCCAGGAATACCGGGTGTGGTTCGCCAATCGCTGACCGGGCGGGATAAGATGAAAGGTGAAGTTTAGTTTTGCAAGCTTACCTGGGTGAAATCGCTGCCCTGACCACAGCCGTATGCTGGGCAGTCACGTCTCTTTTCTTCACGATTGCCGGCAAGCGGGTTGGTTCCCAGCTTGTCAACCGGGTGCGGCTACCGCTGGCGGCTTTTTTCCTGGCCATCACACATCTGTTGTGGCAAGGCCAGGTTTTGCCTATCCACGCAGAGCCATTCCGTTGGGGCTGGCTGGGATTGTCCGCCATCAGCGGTCTGGTGCTAGGCGATGCGATGTTGTTCCAGGCCTTTCTCCTGATCGGGACACGCTTGGCGATGCTGCTGATGACTCTGGTGCCGGTGATCGGCGCGCTGCTGGCCTGGGTCTTTTTGGGAGAGACGTTGAGCCCGCTGGAAACCAGTGCCATCATCGTGACGGTGGGCAGCGTCGCCTGGGTGGTTTCGGAACAGAGGAACTCCAACTCTGTGGACGGCACTTATCCTGTAGTACAAGCCCTTGGTCCTTTGGCCCAAGGACAAAGGGTACAGGGCAACCCCAGGAACTACGTCGTCGGCGTACTGTGCGGAATCGGCGGCGCGTTCGGGCAGGCGTTGGGGCTGATCCTGTCCAAGCGAGGAATGGTCGGCGATTTCCCAGCCCTTTCGGCGAGCCTGATGCGGTTGTCGGCGGCCTCAGTTATCATCTGGTTGTGGGCGTTGATGCAGGGCCAGTTCCGTCCCACCATAGAGGGATTGCGCATTCGGAGTGCCCGATGGGCCATCCTGGGTGGGACGCTGGTGGGGCCATTTGTGGGCATAACCCTTTCGCTGGCAGCGGTGCAGTTGACCCAGGTGGCAACCGCCTCCACGTTGATGGCGTTGGCCCCGGTAATCCTGCTGCCGCTGGCGCATTGGATGTTCAAAGAACGCATCACCCAACGGGCTGTCGTCGGGACGGTGGCAGCGATGGTGGGTGTGGCGATGATTTTTTGGGCGTAAGATTCCTCTGTTCGCCGAAGGTCTCTGACCGAGGCGCGGAGGGCTCGGTCAGGAGACCTTCGGCCAACTGTGGAAAGCAATGAACAAATCAACAGGTCTAGCGCAATCCCGCACATTGAGAATGCTTTGGCGTGCAATCTTCCTGGTGTCCTTCCCCTTCGGCATCCTCTCCTTCGTGCTGCCCATTTACGGCAAAGAACTAGGCGCGACCGCGCTGGAGGTGGGTGGGTTCTTCTCGGCCACGTCCCTGGTGCCGGTGGTCGTGCGGCCTTTCCTGGGTCGAGCACTGGACCGCTGGGGGCGGCGGCCTTTTCTGCTGCTGGGCCTACTGGGCTATGCCGTCGCCATGGTCATGTTCTGCCTCGCCGATACGGTTTTCCTTCTGACCGTCGCCCGCTTCGTGCAAGGGCTGGGGCAGGCCTTTCTTTGGATTTCGGCCTATACCATCGTTGCCGACGTGGCCGGAGAGACGGGGCGCGGGCACGACTTCGGCACCATTGACGAAGCGGCCAACCGGGGAGCCCTCATCGGAACCACGGCGGGGTTCTTTGCCTGGTTTGGGCTGGCTAATACCGGCCTGGGTGGGAGACAGATCTGGTTCTGGCTATTCGCCGCCTACACCGTGCCCGCGCTGCTGTCGCTGTGGAGCGGTTGGCGAGGCGTGCGGGAGACGCGCCCGCAGACAGCCACGCAGCTCATTGAGAGCCATCCCATCTCCGGCCAACTGCTGGCCCTGATGGGCATCGTCTTCGTCACCGGCGCTTCGTCCGCTATGGTCTGGCCGCTGTTGATGGTCTTTCTCCAGGACGCGTTGCAGGCCGACGTGGTGGCCCTGGTGTGGGCTTACCTGCCGGCGGCGTTGATCAGCTCCTTCTTGCCCTCGCGCATGGGGCGCATCGCCGACCGCTTGGGGCGCAAGGTCCCCATGATCGTTGGACTGGTCGTGGGGGCAGCAGCGTCCGCGCTGATTCCACATCTGCGCAGCCTCATCCCGCTGGTGATATTGTGGGCCGTCGAGTCGCTGGGCTACACCGCTTCCGTGCCGGCGGAGCGCGCCTTCGTCGCCGACATCGCGGGCCAGGACACGCGCGGCACCAGCTACGGGCTCTACACCTTCGCCTACTTCCTGGGAGCGGCCCTGGGGCCTCTGGCGGGCGGCTGGCTGTACGACAACCTGGGACAAGCCACGCCCTTCTACCTCAACGCCGCCGTGCTGCTGGTGGGGGCGGTGCTGGTGGCGGGGGTGTTGCGGGAAAATTAGAACGCGGATGAGCAGGATTAACGGATTCCTCCTCTGATCCGCGAATTCTGCCGATCCACTGTTGTCCTTCCAAGAACCCTGACTCGCAGGATTTGCAGATTTCTGCTCAGTCTAAGTTGCCTGATCCGTAAATCCTGCCGATCCGCTGTTCTAACACAGAGGTATCTACATGAACTCTCGCGAGCGACTATTGACCGCGCTGGATGGAGGCGAACCGGACCGCGTGCCTTGTGCGTTGGGCTTTTACCACGTGGACATTGAGAGCCTGGCTCCGCGAGGCCAGTACCGGGATAACATGGTGGACGTGCGCTTTGTCGAGTTCCCCCTTTCGCCAGAGGAAAAGAAACTGCGGCGTTTGGCCCGGCCGTTTGAGCCGGATACGCGGCTGGGCACTCCCGCTCAGGTGACGACCTACGCCTGCTGGGATTACCGGCCACTAACTCCCGACCAGCGCAACCCCCTGGCCCACGCCCGCTCGCTGGACGACGTGCGAAACTTCCCCTTTCCCGACGTCAGCGCGCCCTATCGCGTAGAGGCTCTGGTGCACCAGGTATGGGCTCTGCACGCCCGCGGCCTGGCGGCTGGCGGCAACCTGCCCCATCTGGGTGGTGAATTGTTCGAGGCAGCCTGGCGGCTGCGCGGTCTGGAGAATTTCCTCATAGACCTGGTCAAGCGGCCTGCCTGGGCGCACTTTCTCCTTGACCGCCTAGCCGACCTGGCCCGCCGCAATGCCGAAACGCTGGCCCAGGCAGGCGTGGACGTGCTGGCCCTCGACGACGACGTGGGGATGCCGGGGACGATGATGATCAGCCCGGGCCACTGGCGTGAGTTCTTCAAGCCGCGCCTGGCGACGATCATCCAGGCGGCCCGGGCCATCAAGCCCGACCTCCGCGTCCTCTACCACAGCGACGGCTACTTTGAGCCCATCGTTGGCGACCTGATGGAGATCGGCGTGAACGCCATCAACCCGCTGCAGCCGGATCATACAGACGCCGCCCGCATCCGCCAGCGGTTCGGCCCCCAGTTGGTGCTGTGGGGCACGGTAGGACATCACACCACCTTCAGCTTTGCCAGGCCTGACACCATCCGCAGCGAGGTCAAGTACCGCATTGATACCCTGGGCCGCGCCGGGCTCATCCTCTGTCCCGCCTACGACATTGACGAGCCGGACATCCCGTGGGAGAACATCGCCGCCTTCCTGGAAGCAGTCAGGGCGTATGGCTAACGTCTTTGTGATGGGCGAAGGCCCTCTGCGATGGGCTAGTGTCCTCTGCGATGGGCGAGGTCTCTGACCAAGCCCCCTTCGCCTCGGTCGGAGACCCTCGGCGAACGGTAGAACTCCCCTTCGCCTCGGTCGGAGACCTTCGGCGAACGGTAGAACTCCCTCTCCCTGGCAGGGGGAGGGTTGGGGTGGGGGTGGGAATCCCTAACACAAAAACTACGTAGGAGGAACAAATCATGGAACTGATCAGAAACCTGATCGAGCTCTTTCTGCACCTCGACAAACACTTGAACGAGATCATACAGAATTACGGTGTCTGGACCTACCTTCTGCTTTTCCTCATCATCTTTCTCGAAACGGGCCTGGTAGTGACCCCCTTTCTTCCTGGGGACTCCCTGCTCTTCGCCGCAGGCACCTTTGCCGCCCTGGGTTCGCTGAACGTGGTATGGCTATTCATCCTTCTCAGCGTCGCGGCTGTTGTGGGAGACACGGTGAACTACTGGATAGGACACTTCGTGGGGCCGAAGGTGTTCAGTAGGGAAGACGTGCGTTTCCTGAACAAAGAACACCTGGAGCGTACCCACCGTTTCTACGAAAAGCACGGCGGAAAGACCATCATCCTGGCCCGATTCATTCCCA
>CAZGKH010000092.1:9621-11702 GCA_964525665.1 uncultured Anaerolineae bacterium
CGTTTCTACGAAAAGCACGGCGGAAAGACCATCATCCTGGCCCGATTCATTCCCATCATCCGAACATTCGCGCCCTTTGTGGCCGGAATTGGGAAGATGACCTACTGGCATTTCATCAGTTATAACGTCATAGGCGGGGTGGTCTGGGTCGCTCTTTTCACTTTTGGAGGTTACTTCTTTGGCAATATTCCCTTTGTCAAAGACAACTTCACCCTGGTCATCCTGGCCATCATTTTCATTTCCCTTGTGCCCGTCATGATCGAGTTTGTGAACCATCGCCTCCGGTCGAGCCGTGAGACGTGATGTTCGGCACTAGCGTTTTTTCGCTTCTAGTAGTATAATTAGGGCCATAACATTTCGGCCCCGACGGAGGGGCTAGTTATGGAAGGGGGTGTGAGTATGTCAGGACATTCCAAATGGTCAACAATTAAGCGCAAGAAGGGGGCGGCGGACGCCAAACGGGGCCAGCTCTTCACCAAACTGGGCCGCGAGATCGTCATAGCGGCGCGAGAGGGCGGCGATCCCGACGTCAACTTCAAGCTGCGCCTGGCTATAGACAAGGCCAAGGCCGCCAACATGCCCAAGGACAACATCGAACGAGCTATCAGGCGGGGCACCGGCGCCGAAAAGGGCGCAGAGCTCGAGGAGGTCCGCTACGAAGGCTACGGGCCCCACGGCGTGGCACTGCTGGTGCACGTGCTGACGGACAATCGCAACCGGGCGGTGTCCGATGTACGCCGCGCCTTCTCCCGCTACGGCGGCAACATGGGTGAAAGCGGCTGCGTGGCCTGGCTCTTCGAGTCCAAAGGCTACATCACCATCTCCCCCAACGATTCCGATCCCGACGAGTTGGCGCTGCTGGCTATTGACGCCGGTGCCGACGATGTCACCGTCGCCAGCGACCTGGTAGAGGTCTTCACCATGGCCAGTGATTTCCAAAGTGTCAAAGAATCATTGGAGAACAACGGCATTACCCTGGATTCGGCCGAGATCTCCATGATTCCCAAGAGCTCAGTGGAACTGGGGGAGAAGGAAACCATCAAGGCCATGATCCTCATTGATGCCCTGGAGGAGCTGGACGATGTCCAGCAGGTCTCCTCTAACCTGAACATCACCAATGAGATCATGGCCAAATACGATGAGTGGGTCTCAACCTAATCGGAAGTCTCATTCATCAATAACAGATACGACAATGAGCAAGAGCGAAAACCTGGTCTTGGGGATTGATCCCGGCACGGCCATCACCGGCTACGGCCTGGTATGGGGCGAGGGCGACGATCTGAGGCTGGTGGATTACGGGGCGATAACCACTCCTTCGGACAAATCGCTGCCCCAGCGCTTGCAGGAGATCTACCGCCAATTGACGGCTGTTGTCCAGGAGCAGCAGCCCGCAGCGGCGGCAGTGGAGAAGCTCTTCTTCAGCCGCAACGTTCGCACCGCGCTGAGCGTGGGCCAGGCGCGAGGGGTGGCCCTGCTGGCTATGGCCAATGCCGACCTTGAAATCCACGAGTACACGCCCCTGGAGGTCAAGCAGGCGGTGGTTGGCTACGGGCGAGCCACCAAGGAGCAGGTGCAGGAAATGGTCAAGGTGCTCCTGGAGCTGGACAGCGTGCCTCAACCCGACGACGCCGCCGACGCCATCGCCGTGGCCATCTGCCACATCCACTCCGCTCGGATGTTGAGTCTGGCCAGACAAGAGGAGATCGAGGGAAGATGATTGCCAACTTGAAGGGGGGGATCGAGGCCATAGGGAAGGATTACCTCGTCGTCGGCGTGGTAGGCATAGGCTTCAAGGTCTACGTCCCGACCTCGGTGCTGGAGACTTATGAGGGGCTGGGCCGCCAGGTGGAGCTCTTCACCCACCTACACGTGCGGGAGAACGAGCTGACCCTCTACGGCTGCGGCAGCGAGGACGAGCTGGCTCTTTTTGAGCTGCTCCTGGGTGTCTCCGGCGTGGGTCCCAGGCTGGCCCTGACCATGCTCTCCACCATGTCGCCCGATTCGCTGCGCCTGGCCATCGCCCAGGGGAACGACATGGCGTTGACCAGGGTGCCCGGCATCGGCCCCAAGATGGCCAAGAA
>CAZGKH010000093.1:0-11689 GCA_964525665.1 uncultured Anaerolineae bacterium
AGCAACGACGTAGGTCCCTTTCAGAATGCCCTCGCTGCTACTATAGAGTAGATCTATCCCAGGATGGAGCTGCTCATAAACGATGCCCTCATACGTTGGGATGCTGGCATACCAGTTTGCCGGATCCTTGCCAATGAAATAGTTGACAATCCCAGGTAGCTGTTCCCTGCCAATCACCTGCGCATCGGGATTTGCCCCCTCAAAGCGCAAGCGCAGGAGAGTGGGATCCGCAGGCTCAGCGCGATCAGACTTGCTCTGTTCTAGCAGTCGGCTGAATATCTCCGCCGCCCGATTGCGGAAAGGCAACGGAAACACAACTTCGTGGTGGGAGAAGAACAATGTGCTAGCTGAACCCAAGGTGCGGAAAAGCACTGCAGGATCCATCTGCCCAGCGTTGGGCACAAACGCCGCTGATGGCTTGCCTGTGGGTACGCCTGTGTCGGGGGCCGGGGTTGGAGCGGAGAGATTCTGGAGAGGTGAGCAGGCAGCAAGTGGAACTGTAAGCAATAGCACACTTAGAACAATGACTGAGAGTGACCGGTTGGACATGGCATTTCCTCCCACAAGATCTATTCCTGCACTGTTCCCGATTTGTGATAGTTATTTTACAACGTTTTTCATTCTGCGTCAAGCGCCGTTACGCCCCGTTTTGCCGGGCCCACCTTTCGGGTCATGGGATTCATTCCGAACGCAAAGCGAAGTACAGGGACGCGTTTTACGACGAGCTCGCAGGCGGCCAGCGTTGCTGCAAATGAGGCCGCGAGCAGAAGCGCGTACTTGGCAGCGATCCCGAGTGGGAGCTGGATGATCCTGTAGCCGATGCACACCACCGCCGCCTGGTGGAGGATGTAGACTGGGTACGCAGACTCCTTGAGGTATTCCAGCACGGCATTAGTGTGCGCGAGGCGACTGTGTGCCAACCCCAGCAGGGCTACGATGAAACCCCAACCTGCAACGACCAGGCCAATGTACGACAAGACTGGCGAGATGATGATGCCGGTTGCCGAGGGCACCCGCAGCGCCATGCCCACAAGACTGATAACCAGGGCGCGTTTCCACTCCCGGTGCAGGGCATCCTCAAAGGCGGGATACCTGGCCAGTAGGAATCCCGTGATCAGTAATACGCTGTAATAAGCCAAGTTAGCCCAGTCGTTGTAGAGGTTCTGATAGCCGGGCCAGTGCGATCTCAAAAAGATTTCGATCAAGAGCAAAGGGACCATAGGTAGATAAACCCAGGCCCCGTTTTCTCGCGTGGGGTTATGGCGGGTTTTTATCAGCCAGGTAAATAGGGGGAGGTAGACCAGGCTGAGGATGAAGAGGTAACCGATGAACCAGAGGTGCGACCACGTGAAGCGGTCGAACTGGGTGAAGTAGGTCGGCCAGAACTCGAAAAAGGCCTCGTCAAAGGGCGGTACAGCATCGGCGTCCGAGGGGATGCAAGGCCCGAAGTAATGGATGGCCGATGGGCCCGGACAGAGACTCAGGTAGTTCGCGTCGAAGCCGCTTCGGAGTTCCAGGTATTTGATGACCGGCCCAAAAAGCACACAGCCGACCACCAGGGGGATAAGCAGCCTTTGGACGCGTTCCTTCAGAAAGCTGCGACTACCTCTGGCTCGCAGCGAATGGAACGCGGACCAACCGGCCAGCGCGAAGAACAGCGGCATGATCCAGGCCTCGACAAGAATCCAGAAGACGAGCATCGTCAAAGAGACCGTGCTGTTACGGATATGAAAGAAGGGCCAGGAGCTAAAGACCACAGCCACGTGGATGGGGACCACAAAATACGTGGCCAAAACACGAAGCCAATCTATGTCGTAACGACGACTGGAGGCCCCAGGCAATGTACTGACCACGGCTATGGCTCCTTACCCGTTCCTTTGAGCCCCGAAGTACGGCAGGGCCTGGATGACGTCATCGCTCCTAGATCGGTGGTAGTTGAGTTTCCTCACGCCGAAGACGAAGAATGCCGCTGCAAATAGCAACAGCACGCCTACGGGCTGTAGCACATTGGCCAACGTCCCCTGGTAGAATACGAGGGTGTTTAGGGCGTCCAAACACCAAGCAACCGGTGAAAGATGCCCCAGTGTTTGCATCCACGCAGGGACGAAGGTGAGCGGCCACCAACCTCCCCCCAGGGGAACCAGCACCACCCAGGCGATCGTCGCTATGGCGCTGGCCTGGTGGGGGGTGCGCACCAAGGCTGCTAGAGCCAGCGCCATTGCCGTAACGGCAAGCACGTACACGCTCGCCACCAGGATCGCTGCCAATGGGGAACTGCCGAAATCAACTCCGAGCCATTCCCCAAACACAAGCAGGACGCCAAACTGGAGTACCCCCATCAGGTAAGTTGCCAGCAGTTTGCCGCCCAGCAACTGGGCCTTGTTTACGGGCATCATCCCCACGCGTCTCAGTATACCCATCATACGTTCTTCAGCCAAGGATTGTGTCATCCCCAATATACTGATCATCACGAACATCGCGGTAATGCTGGGGGTAGATAACTTGAAGCCGTTCTCCATCAACTGCGCCCCCATGATCTGCCCCTCATTCGGCTGGGTTAATTCGGCCATGACCTGAACCGGTGGTGGCGGCCCTTCGACTGGAACTTCGGCGAGCTCAGTCGAGCCGCTCAGGACAGGCCCCCAGGATGCGGCAGCATCCGCCCGGCGCGCGGCGTAGAAGTCTAGGCCGGTTTCGATACCCAGTGACTCTGCCAATTGTGTGCTCAGCCGCGCGGCAACGATTGGCCCGCCCATGTGAGTCACTACGTTCTGCACGGCCGCGAATGCGATCTCTGGAGCGGCCAAAGCCACACCTGGTTGGAAGACTAGCACCACTTCGTTTCCTGCTTCAAGTGCGGTGCCAAATCCCTCGGGAATGGTGATGCTGGCAAATGTTACCTCGTCAGCCAAACGTTGTTGAGCCAACGCAGGAGATAACGAGGCTCCCGTCAGGGCGCAGGCGTCCGAAGGAACATTGTACGCCGGACAGATGAGAAGAGTCTCGTTGGCTTCTGCCAGAGCGGCAACTAAGGCATTGGAGGCCGCGCTGTCATCTCGGTCCAGAATGTCAATCCTTATCGAGGTCGGGACACTGCGGGCAATTGCCTGTGCTCCCAGGCCAACCAAATAGATGATAATCACCGGAAGTGCCAGCAGGAGGAACCAGTGCTGCTTGTTCTGGAGCGTCATTTGGAGATCGTTCCAAGCAATGATCCACAGTTTGCGCATTGCTCGTTCCCAACCGATAACGTACCTGCTCAGCCTGTCATTGCGAGGCGGTTTTTGCCGAAGCAATCTCCTCTGATGTACAAGCGAGATTGCTTCGTCGCAAAACCTGTTCCTCGCAATGACGCTATTAGAAGAAACCAGCCCATCGTCTCAGGAATCGGCCTCCAATGGTGAAAAACAGCAATCCCATTATCCCCAGGATGAGAACATGCGGCAAGATGTTGATTGCGCTCCCCCCGAGAGCCAGTTTCATGTACCCATCCATGGCCCAGTAGTGGTAGGTGACATGTGACAGTGCCTGCAGTGGCCTGGGAAACAGTTCAACAGGGAAGAAGATGCCACCGGCCAGCCCCATCAACAAGAGAATCGCCCGGCCATAGTTCGCCGCTTGGCTATACGTTCTGGCGAATCCAGCAATCGTTACCCCAACGCCCGTTGTCGCCACCAGCAAGGCCAGTATGAGCACCGAGAGACTAAGCGGGTCAATCTTCGGACCTTGACTTGGACCACTGCTCAGTATCCGCTCCATGGCAGTCATGCCCCCGACAAGCGCTACCATTTGGATCAAGCTACCCAGATATATTCCCAGGGTTTTCCCAGCCAGGATGATCCCTGGACGGGTTGGCGTGATGTGCATCCGTTGCAACGTCCATTGCGCCTTTTCCTGGAGGAGCGAGGCGCTCCCTAGCAGGCCCCAGAAGCCAGTAAACAGAACGGCAATTGCTGCAGCGAGGTAATGCGTCAACTCGACTTGAGCCGATTGGCCCACGTTGTTGACTCGCTGCACTTTGATGGGATTTGATTCTGGCATCGTCGCCGTGAGCGCCAGATCCGCGATAGCCTCGTTGAGCTTGCCAGCCTCCAGTTGTGCCCTCGTGCGGGGATTTTGGACAAGTCCTTTGACAGTTGCGCGCACGGTGACTTCCCCGGTCGAGATCATATTCGCCAGGGTCTCGACCAGGCTGTTGAACGCCACTCCCCTGAACATGTATCTATCGTTGATGTACACCTCGATAGTGGCGCTCTCAGTTGCTAATGCCTCCGAAAAGTCCGGAGGGATAAACAGCGCGGCGACCAGTTCCTCTCTCTCCACCATGCGTCGCGCTTGTGCTTCGTCTTCGATCTCGCGTACGGTAAACAGCTCAAAGTGCAGATCGCTGGATGGAGCTGATTCCTCAATGTCTGAGATTATGGCACGGGGGAAGATCTGGCCAAAGTTCCCCCATTGCCCTCCCCGGTCCCGGTTGACGATCCCAACCGGGATGTTCGTGTCTGGGATGCCACGGCCTAAAACAAGATTCCCAAAAGCCAGGTTAATGAGCGCCGTGATCGCCAGTGGCATGACGATGGCGAGGAGCAGCAGGGCCGGGTCTGCAAATCCTACGACCAGTTCTTTCCAAACAATTACCAGGAATTTCTTCATGACGCTTCCGTGAGCCTTTGTCCCGTCAGGCCCAAGAAAACAGCTTCCAGGTTCGGTTGCTGCACCGTCAGCGAGTGTACACTTATGCCCGATTCCTCCACGAGGCCCAGGATTTCGGGCAACACGTCGGCTGCGTGCAATAGAGACAGAGTGATGGCCCCCCCACCGGCAGAGACCTGCTTGACTCCCCTGACCTGCTGCAGAGCATCCACCACGGCGGCCGACACTTCGGATACCCCAACCTGCAATCGCAGAGTGTCCTCCGCATGGATCGTTTGGATCAATTCGTCGGGTGTGCCCAGAGCAATGATCTTCCCGTGATGGATGATGCCGACTCGATCACTGAGTTCGTGCGCTTCTTCCATGTAATGGGTAGTGTAGAGTATGGTAGCGCCGTGATCCCGCTTAAGCTCCAAAACCAGATCCAGAATGCGCCGGCGGCTCGCCGGGTCAAGCCCCACGGTTGGCTCATCCAGGAGAACGATACGGGGTTTGTGCAACAGTCCCACCCCGACATTCAGTCGCCGTTTCATGCCGCTTGAGTAACGGCCTACCTTGTCGTCCACGCGGTCCGCCAAACCGATGACTGTCAGCACGTCATCAATGGCTTGGTCAAGTTCCTGCCCGCCCAGGCCGTAGAGCAGGCCGAAGTATCGCAGATTCTGGCGTCCGGAAAGCTGGGAGTACAACGCAATCTCCTCTGGAACGACGCCGATGATCTCCTTCACGGCCATCGGGTTTTGCACGATGCTATGCCCGGCGATAACGGCATCTCCACTGGTGGGGGGGAAAAGCCCGCAGAGTATGGCGATGAGGGTCGTTTTACCGGCGCCATTTGGCCCCAGCAAACTGAAAATCTCTCCCTCTTGGATGCGGAGGTCTATCTGGTCAACTGCAAGCGGCCCGTCAGGCGGGTGGTATTGCTTGGAGAGTTTGCGAATGGTGATGATCGCAGCCATACTCTTAGATGACTTGCTCAAAAACGCTGTCAATCCCTTGTAGTGAGAGATCCGAATTGAAGACCCAGGCGTTCAGATCGAGAAAACGAGGGTAGGGGATAAAATGCGAGCGGAAAAGCGCTCCTTTGGCGTAGTAGTTCTTGTTCCATTCCAGTATGCCAATGCAGCCCTGATCCCGACTGGCTTTCCACAAGCCAGCCAGCAGTGCTTGTTTCTCCTTACCGCTGAGCCCCTCCCAGTAAAGGAAATCAAGCCAGGCCCAGCGGTGAGTTCCTCGCTTGCCGACCATGTCATAAACGGTAAAGTTGATAAACCCTTCAACAGCGCCGTCTCGCTCGTAGACCACCGTTGAAGTGACGTCCTCAGTATGAAGCCGACGGGCCAATGACTGTTCGCCGAAATCGCGGGCCAGGCTGTTCTGGTCGGAATAGCGCCTGGTCAAAGCGAGTATTTCGACCAAGTCCGCATCGCGGTAGGGTCGAACCGTGCCGGAAACCGAAGGTGCAGTAATGGGGCGATGCGCGCCGAGAAGCTTGATAGCGGCCACCTCATACCATTTCAGGTTTTCGCTCTCCACGATTTTCTCGAAGTCAACTGGGTGTACGATCGTGTACATCATTTTTAGCACTTCGATCCGGTACTTGGGCTTCAGATGTTTTTCAAACATGAGCCATGAGCGGTGTTTCTTCTCGAGGGTCATCAGTGCGAAGTCGGCACCGAATTCCTCGTTGCGGCGAAGACATTCGGCAATCAAGTACACAACAGCGCCTCGGTAGCCTTTGCGAGCGACCATCATGCATGAGGCGACGCCTTTGTAAGCTTTGCCGTTGAGTCTGTAAACTCTCGGCAAGTGGGCAATGAAAGCAACTAGTCGGACTCCATCGTAGGCACCGATCAGAAAGCGTGGATCCGGCACATCGGCAAAGAGATGCCGGGTCAGTTCTGGCCGATACAGATCGGGCCAGGTGTCTTCACCATATTCCTCAAACCACGACTCGCGCGCCATTGCTGAGAGAGCTTCGAGGTCTCCATCAAAATCCCGAATCTCGATCTTTCCCATGCTTCTTACCTGGTCATCTGCTGCTGATAATAGCGGTAAGCATCGCCCACGGTCTGAATCCGCCAGGCCAACTCGAGCGATAGTTCGACGCCCATCTCTTCCAGGCGCAGTAGCACTTCGACCATGCGGAGCGAATCCACCCCCAGATCGGTGACGAAGTAAGCCTCCGGCGTGAGTTGCGCCACGTCCACCTTCAGTAGACCGGCCAACATTGCTTGGAAGTCCTCAAAAGAAAGCGGCTCAAGGCTAGTCATGAGTGGTCAACTCCGCCGCCGCCATCTCGCGCAGCTTGAACTTCTGCACCTTTCCGGTGGCTGTCGTGGGCAGTCGCTCCACAAAGCGCACCTGGGCAGGGATCTTGAAGGGCGCGATCTGCCCGTGACAAAAACTCAGCGCCTCTTTGGCGGTTAGTATCGCGCCGGGTTGCAGTTCCAGATACGCCCAGACCGCTTCGCCACTCACCTCGCTGGGAACCCCGATCACCCCGGCCTGGCGGATCAGCGGATGGCGCTCCAGATACCCTTCGACCTCCGCCGGGTAGACGTTCTCGCCGCCACGGATGATCAGGTCCTTTTTGCGATCCACCAGCCGCAGGTAGCCGTCCTCACCCAGGTAGCCGATGTCGCCAGTGTAGAACCAGCCCTCAGCATCCAGAACCTGGGCGGTCAGTTCTGGATCGTGATAATAGCCCGTCATCATTTGCGACGTCTGGACAGCGACCTCACCCCGCTCACCCACCGGCAACAGCCGCCGCTCGTCGTCCATGATCCGCACCCGTGAGCCGGGTACCGGCTTGCCCACGGTGGTAGCTGCCCGCTCCCACGAATCGTCCGGGCCGGTCCAGCTAATCAGCATGCTCTCCGTCGTACCGTAGAAGTTCTCCAGATTGCATTGCATTCGTTCGTGGAGCGCCTGGGCCAGGTCCGGGGAGAGGGGTTCGGTGGAAAAAGTGAGCCGCTGCACCGACGACACATCATACTGCTCTTGCCCTGGCGTGCGTAGCAGCCACCGATACATAGTCGGCGAACCACCAATCTGAGACACCTTCTCCTGCTGGATGTACTCCAGCATCCGTTGCGGGTCGAAGCGATCCATCAAGATGACCTTGCCGCCAGCCAGCAGCGTGGCGACGATCCCAAGCAGACCGGCGTAGTGATAGGGAGGAAAGGGCAACAGCAGACAACGCAGCAAACTAAGGTCCAGGCGCGGGTTGACCGATCTGACGGCCAAGCCCCAATATCGGCTTTGAGTATGCACTACCCCCTTGGGCCAGCCGGTGGTGCCAGAGGTATAGGAGATAAGAACCGTGTCATCGGCGGAGACTTTGGCTGGCCGCAGGGGTCTACCCAGGGACATCACGTCTCTCAGTGGCAGAAATGTCTGCCCGTCCCCATCGCTTGCATCGTGAACAACGACGTAGCGCAAATCGGGCAGGTCGGGGAGAAAACGGGCCAACGTCGCCGGGTGATCCTGGCCAAGCCAGTTTTGAGTGGTGATAACGACCTTTGCCCCACAATCGGCCAGGACATGACGCAATTCGTGTTCACCCAGAAGAGGGTTCAGCGGCACATTGACGTTGCCCAACGCCGATGGCAGGAAGACAGTATACACTGCTTCGGGACAGGCAGGCAACAGGATCGCCACCCGGTCGCCCTTTTGAACCCCCAGAGCCTGCAAGCCGGCCGCCAAGGCCTTCACGCGGGCATAGACCTGGCGGCGCGTCAAGCGCTGATCCTGAAAGATGATAAACTCGCCACTTGGCCGGACGCGAAATGCCAGGTCAACCAGTCGTGGTGGGCTAATCCAGCCAAGCAGTTTGCCGACGACCATGGATCTCCAAACTGTCAGATGATGTCCAAGCAAGGTCAAGTATACCAAATCGAGGGGACATTGTCAATTATCCTACTACGAAGGCGATTGGCTGTAGAGTTAGCCCCACTCGCTGAGACAGGGTCGGGAAAGTCAGGTTGAGGTCACAAAGCTGGTCGGTTCGAGTCAAGCAAAAACCCCTCATCAATGATATAATTGAGTTGAGGAAGTGGGCAAAGCAGGCATCCTATCTTTTGACATCTGTGACATTCTATGATACCATATTGACAACCCATCGAGGCATTGAGAAAATTAGGGAAAAGATATGAGTGAAGATCGCCTTGCCCTTCAGGGCTTCGAGAAATCGGAGGTGTTGAGTAGTGAGGATGTAGCAGAATATCTCTCCACCAAATTGCCAGAAGAGCATAGCGATGTCGAGCGGGTTAAGGAAATCGCGTACACCGATAAATATGTTGGTGATGAAAGTACATACATAGCAGGGAGATGTATAACCGATGAACATGGTGTGAGCAGAATAGAGATTAACAGGCAATCACCTGAGGGATCATACGATGCCGAAGGGATGAAACAAACCATAACCCATGAAGTCGGCCATAACGTTTACTACAATCTGGATGAAGGACAAAGAGAGGTATGGCGCGAAATATACGATGATAGTGCTCGCAGACAATTCGTGAGCGCCTATGCTCGGACAAACAAGCGAGAGGGTTTTGCCGAAAGCTATAAGGCTTATGTTCATGATCCTGAGCGCTTGAAGAGGAGAAGTTTGGCCAAGTACAAGTTTATGCATCATTACGTATTTAAGGGGAGGGAATACTGATGAAAACATTGGTTATACAAACGTTTGACGATGAAATAATAGGAGCTGTGATTCAGGGTAATAATAGCAGGCTAGAAGTTCAAGGTACGACGCCTGAGTATAGGGTTGCCCTGCAGCAGCTCATTGAATCCATCACCTCCAAGCCTATTCCTTACAGAAGTGGTAAGACGAGAGAAACCCCAGAGGGTATCGAACACATTACAGTGGTCAAAATGTGTCGCAAAGGCGATCCTGAGTTCTTCGATGCTTTGGAAGACGCTTTGCCTAAATATTCTTTGCTTGGAAAAAGGATTGAAGGTATACTCTTGACAGAAGAGAGAGTAGCAACAAGGATTTTCCAGCCCCTGGTAACGCCTGCGTATGCTGTGCGCGAGAAATCGGAGGAATACAAAACAGAATAGAAAAGCTCAGGATATTCGACAGATGGCAGAAAGGCAGGGTTCCATGAAAAAGAACAGACTTCTGGGTCTACTTATCATCACAGCCTTGTTCCTGGGCCTGGCGGGCGCTGTTCAGGCTCAGGACAAGACCTACATCTGGGATCGCCTCGACGTGGACATCACGGTTCTCGATAACTCCGACATCCGCATCGTGGAAACCCAGCAGTTCACCTACACCAGCGGTGAGTTCCACTTCGGCTACCGCGAGATCCCCACCGGTAGGCTGGAGAGTATCGCCGACGTGGAGGTCTGGGAGGGGGAGCGGCAGTATCAACGAGGACACGGCAGCAATTACACCTACGAGACCTTCTACAACGATGATGGTGACTTTACCATAAAGTGGTACTACCCAGGCTACCGCGACTCCACCCACGCCTACACCATCAAGTATACCGTGAAAGGCGGGCTCCGTTTCTACGAGGGAGGCGACCAGCTATACTGGAAGGCAGTCTTCCCCGATCGAACCGTCCCTGTGATGGCTTCGGTAGTGACAGTTCACCTTCCAGCTGCCTTCGAGCCAGATCAACTCGTGACCGCAGCCTACGGCGGGGGCCGCGACGAGCGCCAGGATGTGCAGATCCAGAACAACGGCTCCGAAGTCGTCTTCTTTGCAGGTCGGACGTGGCCCGATGAGGAGCTGGAAGTGCGCGTGCAGTTCCCCCACGGCGTTGTCCAGGGCGCCCCTCCCGCCTGGCAGGCTGCCTACGATAGCAAGGCCGACTATAACGACAAGTATCGTCCCCTGGTTGATCTGGGCCTGGGCGCCATCGGTCTGTTGATCTTCATCGGTGGGCCGCTGGCCCTCTTCGCCCTCTGGTACACCCGAGGGCGGGACGTGCCCCTGAGTGCGATAGCGGACTACCTGCCTGAGCCGCCGAGTGACCTCCCGGCCGGCGTAGCTGGCACCCTTCTCGACGAAAAGGCCGACCTGAAGGATATTATCGCCAGCATTGTTGACCTGGCACGGCGGGGCGTGATAACCATGACCGAGATAGAGACACGGGAGATGGGCTTCCTGGGCCTCCGCAAAGAGCGCGATTTCACCTTCCAGTTGGTAGACACCAAGCAGCCCTTGCGACCCTACGAGAAGACGCTGATCAGGAAGCTATTCCGCGGGCGCCGCCAGTTCGACTTGTCAGATCTGAAGGAGGAGTTCTACACGGCCATCCCCACTCTTCAGAGGAAACTGTATGACGAGGTGGTGGAAAGGGGCTTCTTTGAGAAAAGCCCTGATCGAACGCGCAAGGTCTACGCTGGCCTGGGCATCGCTGGCCTGGTTCTGGCCGTCATTTTGGGTATCGGTGCTATAGCTCTCCTCAGCGGCTACACCAGCGCCGCGATCTGTCCCCCTATTGGGTTGGGCGTTACCGCCATCGCCCTCATGGTCATCGGCTATTTCATGCCCCGCAAGACGCGCGAGGGATCGTTGGCGGCGGCCAGGTGGAAGGCCTTGACGTTCTAGACAATAATCCAACTCCAGTCGTTGGAAAAAGCCCCTCCAACTCGATCCAGGATCCTTCCTCCTCGTGATGTACCGCACCCCGCACTCCCAGCATCCTCAAGACCTTCCGCTTCTCCTCGAAATCTACAAGCTCAATCCCTTGGGCGACCTCAGCCGCAAACTCCTCTATAGCCTCCATTCGCTCTCGCGTGATAGCCTCCGTCTCCAACTGCCCTTGAACCTCTTGGACTTCCCGCTCCCACCTAGCAATCTCATTCTCGATCTCTCGCCGCCGACGGGTATACTCAGCCTTGCTGAAGCCAATGTCGGGGTCGAGATATGCCTCGGTTAGTGCCTCTAGCTTCTGCTCTGCCTTACCGCTAAGCCTTCCCATAGTCTCCAACCGTTCAATCAGTTTCGCTCTTTGGTCCACGATTTGAGCTTCCCTGGCTTTGTAGCCTTCCCATAATGCAGAGGGATTAAGCA
>CAZGKH010000094.1:0-11628 GCA_964525665.1 uncultured Anaerolineae bacterium
AGGAGAGACTGCTGTTCCTGCGGGGGTTCAACGGGCCTGGGATCAGGGGTTGAGAGCACGCCAGGTCCTCCGCGAAAACATCAAGGTGGGCCGAACGGCCGAGGAAACGCTGAAGATCGTTGGCGACGCCTTCGAAGAGGCAGGATTCGTCTTCGCGCAGCTGATTCACGATGCCGGTGATTGGGACGTGGTCTGGGACGAGGCACTGAAGATACGGGGGTTGGGCCCCGACGAGCGAGATAAGACACAGGTTTCGATTGACTGCCATTGCGTCGGCAACACGGGGAACAGTCAAATTGAGCCTGGCCCGGCCATTTCCGGCTTCCGTCCGGGCCGTGGTCACCTCACCATTAAACCCAACCATCTCTTTGCTCTCGAGTTGTTCGCCAACTCGCCGATACCTGAATGGGGAGGGTATAGAGTACGCTTCGGCATCGAAGACGATGCGATCGTCACACAAGACGGGGTTCAATTCCTCTATCCTCCAAACAGCCGGATTCTCCTAATCGGCTAGTTTCGGTTGGGGGAATTGCGCCAGGAGGTTAGGTGAACTGTGAGAAGGCACAGATGAAAACCATATTGACCAATTGCACAGTCATTGACTGTACAGGCAAGCCGCCCAAGGAGGATATGACCATCGTCATCGAGGGTGGCAAGATAGCCGAGCTGAAGACCGGGATTTATAGGGAGGCAGCCAGGGAAGGGGAGCGCGTCTTTGACCTGGAGGGAGGCTATGTACTTCCTGGCCTGTGGAACGTCCACGTCCATCTGTCGGAGCTCTTGCCTGATACCCAGCGTCGGATGGACAGGGAATCGGCGATCGAATGTGCCATCCGCTGTGGCCGGAATGCTATGGACGCTCTCCGACTTGGCATCACGGGCATCCGCGTCGTGGGGGAGCGCGATCACATTGATGTCGCCTGGAAGCAGGCCTTCGATGCCGGTGTCTTTGTCGGCCCCCGTCTCTTTGTCTGCGGAGAAAGTATTTCGCCGAGCACGCAAGCTATAGACGGTCCCTACGAGGTACGCAAGGCAGTGCGCGAGCGGATCATGCGTGGGGCGGATCAGATCAAGCTGATAGTCAGCGGTGGCCACGGCGACATGATCCG
The DNA here is from genome assembly GCA_964525665.1 of uncultured Anaerolineae bacterium. Lineage (GTDB taxonomy): Bacteria > Chloroflexota > Anaerolineae > VGOG01 > VGOG01 > CAYMKL01. The sequence goes on from CAZGKH010000094.1 coordinate 1,110, forward strand.
AACTGGCGTTGCTGAGAGCATGCAGGTAACCAGGATTCTCCAGGACGAGGTGGAAGCGGCCGTCGAAGTTGCTCACCAGAAAGGCAAGAGGGTCTGCATACACGCCGGTAACCCGGGGATGAAGATGGCCATCCGGGCCGGGGTGGATTGCATCGAGCACGGATACTGGATGGATGACGAAGCCGTCGAGCTGATGGTAGAGAACGATGTGTTCTACGTTCCGACCCTGGTCTGTAACCTGGACGATCAGTTCATGCTTGACAGCGGGGGCGTGGACAAGTTCCATGCAGGCCGGGCTCTGGTTGCCAGATCCGAGGGGGTAACTCCCGAATACGCCAAAGCCCATCTGGAAGGCTTTCAGAAGGCGCTGAAAGCCGGGGTAAAGATTTGCTGTGGAGGCGATTCCAATCCTAGTGGGGAATTTGCCCTGATGGAAATCGAGCACCTGGCGAGGGCAGGGATGGGGGAGATGGGGGCGTTGATCGCTGCGACCCGAAACTGTGCCGACCTGTGCGAGGTGGGTGATCGGTTGGGGACGGTGGAGGTGGGCAAGCTGGCCGATTTGATCGTGTTGTCAACCAACCCGCTGGAGGACATCTCCAACGTCAGGAAGCTGGAGCTGGTCTTTAAGGATGGGAGCTTGGTAGACACCAGCGTGCCAGAAGGGTCAGGCGACTTCTGGGAGCTGTTCTTCGACCTCGAACACCCAACCGGTGGCCGAAGACATCCGTCTCTTGAATAGACAGGATTCCTCTACATCAATACAATCAAGAAAGGAGTTTCTAAATGGGAGTCATGCGATGGGGCGAGTGGGGTGAGGCCGTCGTGCGGACGCTGGTAGAGGTCAAGCCAGGTGAGAACCTCTTGATCCTGGCCGATACCTGGACCTATGCGGACGCCGCTGAGGCCTGCCTGATTGCCGGCATCAACGCCAAGGCCAATGCTCAGTTGCTGGTACTGCCGAGAATGTTGGAGACCGATACACGTGAGTTCAAGCCGGCAGCAGGCGCCATCATGGGCGCCGACGCGATCGTGGCTCTAAGCGACATGTCCAACTTGAATGTGAGGAACGTGAGCTTCAAGGCCCGCGAGAAGGGCACTCGCATCGCCTCGTGCGATGTCAGAAGTGCCGGGGATTGGGCTATCGTGGGTGTTCTCGATGTTGACTATCCACTCATGGTCAAAGTGGCCGAGAAGATATGTGAGCTGTGGGGCAAAACCGAAGTCTGCAAGCTGACGTCTGCGGTTGGAACCGATGTCAGTTTCCAATTAAAGGGTCGGCCATGTGACCTGGGCGACGGCAGGGCCATTGGGCCAGGCGAGATTGATTACTTCCCTGGTGTAACCCCGTCAATCGCGCCGGTTGAGAAGACGGTTAACGGTACTATAGTCGTTGATGGCTCTGTCTCTGACCCAGATAGGCCGGTCAGTGCGCCCATCACCCTCCGCTTGGAGAAGGGCGTCATCACCGCCATCGAAGGCGGGCCAGATGCCGATGCCTTGCGCTCTCGCCTGGAATCGCCTGGCGAGCCGGAGGCGTTCCACATGGCTCACTTCAACATCGGGATAAACCCAGCCGCCAGGCTGGGCACCAGTATGGGCCAGGATGAGATGGTTATGGGCGTTGTCACCTTTGGCTTTGGTCACCAGGATCCGGACTTTGGGGGCACAGTCGGCCCCTGCACGATTCATACCGACGTGACACTCCGTTCGCCCACCGTCTACCTGGATGGCGTGGTGATGTGCGAGAATAACAAGTTGAACCCCGATCTAGGCCTGGGCGGACTCTGATCCCCGGGCTGCACTAGCTCGATAGGTGCAACCTCCGTGCCAGGGCGCTATTCGAGCTGATCGGAACGGACAACCTTGGCTATGAGCCCGCTTGGGGCTGGGCTGCGGATGCCCTGAATCCGCAGCTTACCACCAAGCAGCGATGAGAGGAGGTAATGTCTATGCAGGTATAGATGAAGGCGAGTTACCCCCGGTTGGCCCCCAACAGAGGGGCCGACAAGTTGCTAGTGGAAAGAACATCTTACTAGAGAAGGACTTCCAAAAAGGAGGAAGAAATGTCTAGCAGGAGTACGAAGAAGGCTGCCGCGTTAGCAGCTATGGTTGTGGTGCTGGCAGTATTGGTCGCCAGCTGTGCCCCGTCTGCCCCCGAGGTGATCGAGAAGGAGGTAATCGTCGAGAAAGAGGTTCCGGTCACCGTCGAGGTCGAGAAGGAGGTGATCGTCAAAGAGAAGGTCGTCGAGACCGTTGTGGTCGAGAAAGAAGTGATCGTCGAGGTGACTCCGTCCAAGAGCAAGATGTCCAACATCCTGACCGCGGCTCACAGCGAGTATGCGTTCACCTTTGAACCCACGTTCTGCAACTGGAGTGACGTGACCAGGATTTGTGTCGTGGCCTATGATGCCCTGGTCAAGTACGATCCCGACACCAAGGAGATTGTTCCTTGGGTGGCCAAAGAGTGGGACATCTCTGACGATGGGCTAACCTACACCTTCAAGATCAACGAGGGTATCAAGTTCCACGACGGCTCCAATCTGACCGCCTCGGACGTCAAGTACACCTTTGACCGGTTAATCGCACTGGACGACGGCGTCGCTCAGGTACTGTACGCAGTGGATTCGGTCGAGGCTGTGGACGACTATACCGTCGCGGTCAAGCTGAGCACGCCCAATGCCGCATTCCTGTTTGGCCTGCCCCTGATCTTCATCATCAACGAGGACGGTGTCAAGGCCAACGAGGTAGACGGCGACTGGGGCGCAGCCTATCTGATGGAGAATGACCTGGGAAGCGGCCCCTACATGCTGACCAGCAGCGTCCCCGAGCAGCAGGCCGTGTTTGAGAAATTCGACGATTACTGGAAAGGCTGGGAGGGTGAGCATATTGACGGGGTCACGTTCCTGTGGATCAAGGAATCGGCCACACAACGCCTGATGGTGGAAAATGGCGAACTGGACATCTCAATGGAACCGTCCGCAGATGACCTGGCGGACTGGGAGGCAGATCCCAACTACCAGGTTCTCTCTGCCGACAGTCCAGTGGTCTACTACCTGGCCTACCGTGTCATAAAGGAACCTCTGGACGATCCACTCGTGCGCAAGGCGCTCACCTTGGCCGTCGACGCCCAGTACGTTCTCGACGTAGGGGTGGCCGGCTATGGCCGATTGGCAAGGAGCCCACTGGCCAGCTCGCTCCCATATCACAATTCCGACATCGAGCTGGTGCCCTTTGACATGGAACAGGCAAAAGCACTTTTGGCCGAGGCCGGCTACCCCGACGGTGGCTTTACGGTCAAGATCGGTTATGAGGCCGAACAGCCGTGGAAGGCACGCACGATCGAGATGCTTCAGCAAAACTGGGGCGAACTCGGCGTCGAGGTGGAACCGATGGGAATGGACTACATGGCCCAGGAGGCGATGCAGCAGGACGCAGAGAGCGAGCCTGATGCGTTCCTCCACCACATATGGCCAAGTGCGGCGGAACCCGATATCGCCCTCCGCCCCTTCTTCCACGGGGATTACAAGGGTGTGTTTGGCGAAAACGCTTCCTACTGGAGCGACCCAGAGGTGGACCGGCTGTTCGATGAAGGCATCGTGGAGACCGATCCAGTCAGGCGCGAAGCGATCTACAGGGAGATCCAGCAGCGGATCGTCGATGCCACGACCGGCGCCTGGATTGCCGAGCTGCCGTTTACCATAGTCGCCAATAACTACGTCCGGGGCTATGTGTACAATCCTGCGGTTCACCAGGCGTTGGACGTATACAACATGTGGCTTGAGGGCAAGCCCTAGGCTTAGCTGGCCTTGGGCAGCATCTGTTGTTTGAGTTCAGGTGTGCCGAGTCTCGTGAGGGGGGGGCGTTGTCTCCCCCCCTCACCTTCAATCTGGTCTGTCCCAACTTGGGCCACAGACTTTTTAGTGGTAATGTGGACCTCCATTAGCCAATAGCGAGGAGCCGAAGCATGCACCGTTATATCCTTCGCCGGTTGATCTTTTTGGTGTTTGTGATTATCGGCATTACGGCGCTGCTGTTTGTTATCATGTATTTTCTGCCCGGCGATCCGGCCAGAGCGGCAGCGGGCCCGGGGGCCAAGCCGGAGCAGGTGGAGCGCATTCGTATCAGGTTGGGCCTGGATCAGCCTTTGCACATCCAGTATCTGACCTATATGCAGAACCTGCTGCGAGGCGATCTAGGCAATTCGATCCGTACTCGGAAGCCTGTGATAGTAGAACTCAAGACCTACTTGCCTGCCAGCCTCGAGCTAGTGCTGGCCGCCATGCTATTCGCTGTGTTTGTCGCCATCCCGCTGGGTGTATTGTCGGCCTTGAGGCCTGGCAGGGCAGCCGACGCCACGAGCCGTCTGTTCGCCGCCCTGGGCATGGGCATGCCCATTTTCTGGGTCGCGTTGATGGCCCAACTAATATTCTACGGAAAACTGGACATCCTGCCCTTCGGCGGCCGATTATCCACCGGCGCCGTGCCTCCCGAGCACGTCACCGGCTTCTACCTCATCGATTCCCTGCTGGCAGGCGACCTAACGCTATTCAAGGATGCTGCGGTACACCTTATCCTGCCTGCCCTCGTCCTGGCCCTGCCAGAAGTGGCAGTCATTTCCCGGCTCACGCGAAGCAGCATGCTAGATGTGTTGACTGAGGATTACGTGCGCACCGCGCGGGCCAAGGGCCTGCGCGAGCGGAGGGTCATCGGTGTACACGCCCTCAAGAATGCCTTTCTGGCGCCGCTCACACTTATGGGCATGCAAGTGGGCTGGCTGCTGGCAGGCAGCCTGCTGGTGGAAAGTGTCTTCTCGTGGGGCGGCATTGGCTTTCTTGCGTATCACGCCATCTACAAGCGTGACTTTCCAGTCCTCATGGGCGTTACGATTGTTATGTGTATCGTCTTCGTCTTAGCCAACCTGGTAGTCGACATCCTCTATGGCTACCTTGATCCAAGGATCAGCCATTGAACTTGCATCAAATCCCGGATACCAGGGGGAACGGAGAATGACGTCATCCAGCTCCATTGCAGGAGCCCCAGATAGTGGGCTGAGATCTCGTTTGCGGGAACGCTCCGATGAGTTTGCCAAGCAAGCACGCAGCAGCTTTCGCCGCAATCCGCTTGGAGCACTTGGCATAGGCCTCATTCTGGCCATATTGTTGGTCGCAGTGTTTGCGCCCCAACTGGCAACTCACGATCCCAATCAGCTCAATCGTGACGCGCGACTGCTGCCGCCCAGCGCTGAGCACTTGTTTGGGACTGATGCCCCGGGGCGCGATGTCTATAGCCGCGTGGTCTATGGCTCGCGCATCTCGCTGCGGGTAGCATTCGTAGTATTGGTGATCGCTACGACCGTAGGCTCCCTCCTAGGTGCTGCGGCGGGCTACTTTGGCGGGCTGGTGGAAGAGATCCTGATGCGCATTACTGACGTGTTTTTGGCGTTCCCAGCACTGATCCTGGCCATGGCGGTGAACGCCGCCTTGGGCCCCGGTATTGGCTCCGCGATGTTGGCCGTCGGTTTTACCTGGTGGCCGGCCTATGCCCGATTGATTCGCAGCCAGGTACTATCCGTGAGAAGCAAGCCATACGTTGAAGCTGCGCACTGTATCGGTGCTACGCCCTGGCGGGTGCTTTTCCGTCATATTCTGCCAAACTGCACGAGCGCTATCATCGTCCAAGTGACGCTTGACGCTGGCTATGTGGTACTGACTGTCGCCGGATTGAGCTTCATCGGGCTGGGCGCCCAACCGCCCAGCCACGAATGGGGCTTTATGGTGAGCGAGGGAGCCAACCACATTTTAACCCAGTGGTGGTGGTCGACCTTCCCCGGCCTGGCGATTTGTCTGCTGGTGGTAGGATTCAACCTGATGGGTGATTTTCTCCGCGACCTGCTAGACCCGCGCCTGCGCGGTATCGGGGCATAGCTCCGGCGTCGCTGGGGAATCGCTGCACAGCCCTTGCTCAAACGCCGAACCCATCTTTTCGTTATACCAGCCAATGCCGGGGCGGTACTCGAAATCCTCTGACGTTCTTACCACGCTTGATAATCTCCAACATCCAATCGCAAGTCGGTTGCACTCAATCAATTGGCCGGGATATTTTCAATTAAACCGACCACACAAACATCGGAATATGATCATGCTAAGGAGGACAACATGCGTACAAGTCTATACTGGGAAGCATTTGCTGAAGCCACTATCACCCGTTTGGTGCGGCCCAAGCCAGGCGATCCTCTCCTGATCATTACCAGCATTGCCCACGATATCAGCTTGGCCGAGGCATGTCTGGCAGCAGGATTGCGGGCTGGGGCAGATACCCAACTGATCATCAAACCACGTCGCGTCCGAGGCACCGCCAGTGAATTCGGACCTATCCTCTCGGACGCCATTCGCGCCAGCAAGTTGATCCTGGACTTGTGTGACGAGATTGATGCGGACCCGGCGACCATCGAAGCGCGCAGCAAGGGCACGCGCTTACTCGTTACAAATGTAAAGGGCATTGAGGACTATGTGGTTCGCGCTCTTTTAGATGTTGACGTAGAAGCAATGATACGCAACGCAGAACTGGTGGCCAAGCTATGGGACCAAACCAAGCACTGTCGTGTCACATCGCCGCAGGGAACCGAGGTGAGCTTTGACCTGATGCCGCGGAAGAGCATCATTGGTGACGGAGCGCTCTCCGAGGACGGGGAGGTTGACTTTTTCCCTGGCGCTCAAGTCTCTATCGCTCCTGTGGAAGGGACGATCAACGGAACCATCGTGGTTGACGCCAGCGACAGCGTGCAGGGAGTTGCTCACACCCCCTACTCATTGATTATGAAGAACGGCGTCATCACTGCCGTCGAGGGTGGGAAAGAGGCGGACGTGATGCGGAATTGGCTTGAGCGTTGCGGCGATGAGAAGCTCTACAGGCTATGTCATTTCACCATTGGCTTGAATCCGCAGGCTGGCATCTCGGGCAACATGACCGAAGATGAACGCATGTTGGCTGCCGTGGATTTTGGTTTCGGCTATCAGGACCCCAAGTTTGGCGGCACCGTAGGCCTGAGTCCCTACCATGAGGACGTCATGTTGGCTACACCAACGATCTATCTCGATGGCAAAGAGATGAGCGGAGGTGGCAAACTGAATTCCGAAATGGGGTTCGAGGAAGTGTAGCTTTCTTGTACAAGGAGAGTCATCAAAAATGATTTCACGCGAACGGGTTTTAGCTGCACTCAACCATGAAGAGGCAGACAGAGTACCCATCCACGACCAACCCTGGGCGGCGACTGTCGAGCGTTGGCACGAAGAGGGGTTGCCGGTGGAGGTCAACCCTGCCGAATATTTCGACTATGAAATCGCGTGCTTTGATGCCGACACGTCCCCACGCTTCCCGGTGAGGACGGTCGAGGAGACAGAGGAGTTTGTCATCCACACCACCCCTTACGGTGGGCTGCTCCGTGACCACAAGGATTACTCTACTACCCCGGAGGTCCTTGACTACCCATGCAAGAGCCGTGAGGATTGGGAAGCGATAGCGGTTACGTCTACCATTCTGACCACTCGGTGCCGAACAATGTCAGCTTTGATCAGTATCGCCGGGTGCTCCAATTGGTGAAAAAGTATGGTGCCTATTGATTGGTTGGCATTTTGGCATTGGGCTGTAGTGGCTGGCGATTAATGAAAAAGGTCTTAGGAAGGAGTGACTGTCATGGAACTGGGAGATAAAGTTGTCGTTGTCACCGGTGCTGGGCGTGGTGCGGGGCGGGCCATTGCCCTGGCGCTGGCAGGTGAAGGCGCGCGGCTGGCCTTGGCCTCGCGCACAGAATCAGAGTTGAACGCGGTGCGCGATGAAGTGAAGGCGCTGGGCGCGGAGGTAATCGCAGCCCCTACCGACCTCAGCGACCCCAAGCAAATCGAGTCCCTGGCCCAGGAAACCCTCAACACGTTTGGGACCGTTGACGTGATCATCAACAACGCCGGATGGTGCCCCCCACTGCGGCTGGTTCAGGATACAACCATCGAAGATTGGGATCTGGCGATGAACGTGAACGCTCGCGGACCGTTTCTGTTGATAAGGGCCTTACTTCCCACTATGCTGGCCAAACGAAGCGGCCACGTGATCAACATCTCGAGCAATGTCGCCAGGGGAGGGTGTGCGACGGCAAGCGCCTACAGTGCAGCCAAGGCTGCCCTGTTGGCACTAGGGGAAACCCTTCTGGACGAGGTTGCCAGGCTGGGAATCCGAGTCACCAACATTCTGCCCGGCACGATGAATACCGGTATGCGTTGGGACGACGACCCGGATTTCCCCCGCGAGACAGTTATGGAGCCTGAGGATCTCGCACAGGTAGTGGTGAGTTTACTACAACTGAATGATTACGTCTTGGTCGAGGAGATCCCGGTGCGCCCAATCGTTCAGGATGACTAGCTGCCCATTTCCCGCATTAGCGGTCAAAACAGATATGGGCGGTGGTGGAGGTGGAGGAGCTCAGTCTATGTCGCGTGTGATGGTTACCGGGGGTAACAGAGGTCTGGGCCTTGAATTCGTGCGCCAATGTCTGACGCGAGGTGATCTCGTGTTCGCCGGATGTCGCAATCCGGGAAATGCTGTGGACTTGCAGGCGTTGTCTGTCACCCATCCCGGACAACTCGCCATTCTGACCTTGGACGTGACGGACGAAGTAACCATTGACGCATCCGTCGAGGCCATGCGTTCCCAGGTAGATGGCCTGGATTTGCTCATCAACAACGCCGGGGCCTATCCGCGTGGTGAGACGCCCATCACCCTCAATGCCACCACAATGCTCCAGGCATTTCACCTCAATTCCGTGGCGCCGATGATCGTCGCCCAGCGCTGCCTCGATCTGCTGAGATCAGGGAATCACCCGAAAATCGTCAACATCTCCTCAAAGATGGGCTCGCTGTGGTGGAAGGAGATAGAAGGTGGGGGCGATTACAGCTATTGCAGCAGTAAGGCTGCTCTGAACATGCTCACTCGCACGCTGGCCCTCGATCTGCGCCCTGACGGGATCATCGTCGTGGCCCTAAACCCCGGCTGGGTTCAAACCGACATGGGCGGAAGCAGTGCCGACCTCACGCCCACCGAATCGGTGCGCGGTATGCTTGGAGTCATCGAGCGGTTGACCAAAGCTGATACCAGTAAGTTCTTCACCTGGGAAGGCCAGGAACATCCCTGGTAGTAGCCGGCACGGTAATGCCCGCGCAAATGGAGCGTTGCATCCTCGTTGACACGTCATTGAAACGGAAGGAAGATGGAAAATCTATGAATCGCATCCACATAGAATGTGCCCTCGAGGGAGCCAATAGCATCCTGCCCGACCCCTGCGTACCTGGTATGGACGTGGACGACGATGACTGGGGAGCGGCTGTGTCAGTTGGGAAGTTGCTGCTGGGCGTCGGGTTGGGAAACGTGCAAGAGAGTACGGAAGGCCAGGCGGTGCTAGAGCGAACACGTGGGTGGTTGGCGGCGCTCTTGCAGGCCGGAGCATTGAACCGGCGCGAACGGGTAGATGCAGGGAATGTGCTGGCGAGACTGGGGGACCCACGCTTCCGGTCCGACGCCTGGTATCTGCCCGATGAGCCACTTCTGGGCTTCGTGGAGATTCCGGAGGGACCGTTTGTGATGGGCGAACGCGAGGAGCGACACGAGGCCACGCTGCCGACGTATTACATCGCCCGTTACCCGATCACGGTGGCGCAGTTCAGAGCCTTTGTGGAGGAAAGTGACTATCAGCCAGGGGCTCCCGAGTGCCTGCAGGGATTGGCCAACCATCCTGTAGTATGGGTAAGCTGGTACGAGGCGCTAGAATACTGCCAGTGGTTGGGGGAGAAGCTCAAGACGATAGCCGAAGACCGACTGGCGGAAAGCGATCTGAAGGAAGCGGACCGGCAGTTCTGGGAGGGGCTACGCGCTGGGGAACTGGTGGTGACGCTGCCGTCGGAGGCGGAATGGGAGAAGGCGGCGCGGGGGACGGATGGACGCCGCTATCCGTGGGGGCGTGAGAGGCCGGATCTCGATCGGGCGAACTACGGATCACACTTTGGGGAACCGGCAATTGGGACGACGAGCGCGCTAGGGTGTTTCCCCCGCGGTGGGACCCCAAAAGGAGTACAGGACCTGGCTGGCAATGTTTGGGAGCTGACGCGGACGCTGATGGGAAAGGATTTGCTGGAGGGGAAAGAGGGTTGGGTGCGATCATTCGTTCCCCGATGGTGGACGCGAAGTTTGTTGGGAAAGCCTTGGCTGGGACCCGAGTTTGGGTATCCTTACGATCCAGGAGATGGGCGGGAGAACCTGGAGGCTGGGCCGGAGGTAGACAGGGCAGTGCGCGGGGGCTCGTGGACCGTTGACGCCAGGCGTCTCCGCTGCGCCTTCCGCGACGGACTTCCCCCGACCAGCCGTCACAGCGCCGATGGCTTCCGGGTGGTAGTGTCCCCCTGATCGGCTGACATTTTCAACATAGGACACGGATTCACACAGATGAACACAGATTCTTCTCTTTTTTACTACA